>CAZEXI010000079.1:0-6942 GCA_964516805.1 uncultured Thermoplasmata archaeon | reverse complement strand
CTAATGCTTTTAGGGATGGTCACTTGTCCTCTTTTTCCTACTTTTCGGACTTCTATTTCGGTCATACATATTCATATATGATTCATATTTTTTATATCTTTTCCAGTTTGCTTTATTGTAAATCATTTACAATATTTGTAAGTTTTGATATGGAATAAAAAAACTAATCATAATCTATTTTACTCTTATTTTCGTCTTTTAAAAGAAGAATATATCAATAAGATGGATGAACTGATATCGAACGTTTAAATTTAATTGTTATTAAATATTCTAGTGAAAAGTAAAAAAAAGAGTTTTAAGATTGTTTTCTTTTATAGATATAAATCAGAACAAGTGATATTCCTAATATTACTGTAAATATTGTGAAGGCTGGAATTTTATAGCCATTCTTTTTCTCGACTTTAATTGTTACAGTATCTGTATCCATATTACCTGCTTCATCAATTACTGTTAATTTGACTTCATAAGTTCCTTTTTCACCGAATTTATGCTCTACTGATTTACCACTAGTATTTGCACCATCATCGAAGTCCCACATGTATTTGACGATCTCTTCATTATCCGATGAATTTGATGCATCGAAAGTTATCTTTTCATCGACTTTAATCGTTGTATTACCAATCTCAACATCCTTATCTACACTTTCGATTTTAGCAACAGGATCAGTCAGATCAATTGTGAAATTTATTGACTTGATCGCCCTGTTCATTCCACTGTCTGTTCCCCTAATAGTCAATTCATGATCACCTTCAGTTAAATTATCAATTTCATAAGAAGATTGTTTCTTCACGCTAATCCAATTTTTGTCATCTATTTTTACAGAATATAAATTTATCTTGTTATCATCAGTTCCATCCCATGATACATTGATCTTTTTCGATGAAATAGAAGATCCGTCAACAGGTTTGTTTATCTCTAAAACAGGTTTTTCATCATCTTCTTCAAATCTGTACATCAAAGGATATCTATCTTTGAGTGGCCCACTAGGTATGTTATATGGAGAATCACCTATACCATCTCCTTCTGTATCTTCTCCTTCGTAATCATCCCAGTAATTTCCACCTGAAACTGGACCATTGTCCCAAATATTTTCTCCGTAAGGTGAGGGGTTATTCTTTGCATGTCTAGTATTATCTATAAAATTGTTATGATAGATTATATTGTATGAAGAACTACCAACTTCCAAACCTATATTATCATTTGAAATTATCTCACAAGAAATGATTCTATTGTACAATGAAGTGGATCTCAATCTTATGCCTACATAACTATTTTTGATTGTAGACTCATTTATAGAATTTTTATTCCCATATACCACTATTCCATTAAATTTACTTTCTAAAATTATCGATTTTATTATCGAATTGTTATGACCATTATATATATGGATACCATATTCATTATCTTTCATCATACATCCATTTATAGTGTTGTTTGAAGAATATTCTATAGTAATACCATATCCACTTTCTTCAATATAGATGTTTTTAACAGTATTATATTCACTATTATCCTCTATATATATTCCATCACTACTTTTTTTGATATTACATTCCTTAATTAAATTATTATTTGATCCTTTAATCAAAACGCCTGTACCGTCCATGGAGATGCTGTGATGGTAATTAGAATAAAAATAGATGTCTTGAATTACATTATCATTGCTGTTTGAATTCAATTTAATACCCTTCCAATTGTTGGAGATATTACAGTTAAGAATGGAATTATTTTTTGAATTATGTAACAAAATACCTTTTCTATTATTTGATTTAAATTCACAGTTTTTTATTGTACAACCATTTGAGTAGCCTAATTGTACTGACGTAGATGTTTTATTTATCTTTTGATCTGATATTTTTATTCCAGTACAATTCACAAGTATGATTTGACCAGCACTCGTTTGAATAGATTTATCTTTCAAACTTTTTAAGTAAACAATTGGATGATTATTTACATAGTTCGATCTATTGACCGTATGAGATATCCAATGTGATTTCTTATTACCTTTAAGTATCAATCCTCCATTTTTAAACCTATTTTTTGATAGAGTTATATTTGTTGAACTCTCAATCTCTAGATTTGTATCAGATACATTACTTTCTAACACATCACTGTTTTTTGAATTGAAGAAATGTACAATACGTCCACCATTGAAATCACACCTATTTAATGAAATATTATCAGAAAATTTTATCTCAACTCCATCGTAGAATGAGCATCTAACCAAAGTATTGTTATCAGTTTCCCAGAAAAATATATCATCATAATTTCCTTTAAAAAAGCAGTCAGAGACTAGAGTTGTATCACTCCTACCTCTTATTACTAATCCATCCCAATTAGATACAAAAGTGCTGTTACATATACTAGTATAATTAGAGGATGCAACAATTTTAATTCCAAAACTATTATTCCAAAAATCACAATTTTTATAATTTACATTGTTTGTCTGATATTGTAAAACACCACCCATTGAGTTTCCTTTAAAAGAAATATTTATAAGGTCAATGTTAGTCGAAAATATAATTTGAAGTGGCAACATTTTTCCTATAAAATTACGATTTTCGATCCTTATATTACTACAATTAACCAATATTGCTTGATTTGCTTCATTTGGTAATGACCTATTTTCTTTGTTCTTCCAATAGAAGACGGGTCTTCCATTAACAATATTAGACTTATCTATTTGATGTGATGTCCAATATTTAGGATTTTGATTTTTATATTCTGCAGCAGGAGCTAGTCCAATTTTTATACCACAATTTTTCAAATTATTTTCTTTTAACGTTATATTTATTGATTCTTCAATACTTATTCCATTTTCTTCGTTATTATTTATAGTACAATTAAGTATCAAATTATTCAAAGAATGTGAAATTTCTATTGCTTCAGCACAATTAGTTAACGTACAATTTTTTACGTTGTTGTTTGAAGAAAAAATTAAAGCAAGACCATAACCTTCTGATTTTAAAATTATATTGCTGTTAAAAATATTATTTGACGATTCGCCCACAAAAATCGAATCCCCATTTGTAATATTAACTATATTACCTTTTATCAAATTAAAAGAAGAGTGAGATAATCTTATCCCATATGTGTGCATGTATTCTTTCTCACTGTATTTGTCTGTTATATTGCAATTTGTTATCATTATATGTTTCGAATTAATAATAGATACACCTCTCTCTATAGTATTGATATTACATTGAGAAACGTTTATAGCTTTACTCTCAAGAATCATGAAACTAAACTCATTATCGAGCAGTTCATTTTTTTTAGATATTGATGAAGTTACATTTTTATATTTAATAGCTATTTTATTATTACTTATCAAACTATTTTTAATTAGACTATTACTAACGTTTTTTAAAATTATGCCAGACCCTTCTACAGATAATGTTCCATGAATAAAACAATCTTTGATCACAAAATGAAGAGTAACATTTGTAATTGAGATGCAGTAGCCCATGTCTCCTCCATTTATATTGTAACCTTCTATAATATACGGGTTAGAAACAGTACCATTACCATTCCAGTTATTCTTTTCAGCAGTTGATTCAAAATCCGTGTTACCTTTTATTTTTATTGGATCAATAGACTCGTAATTAAGACTCTGCTTTAAAGTATTATTTTGTTTAGAAGTTTTTTTGTCTGTACTCATGTTTGTATCATGGATGGGTATACTATTTTGAGTCGATATCTTTTCATCTTCATTCTTATCCAAATTTCCAGTAATAATCGAAGCATTAGAAGTTAATAGTAGTAAAATAAAAATTAAAGTGAGTATTTTCCTTTTCATCCTTCACCTCTTTGATTAATATTACTTTCATTTGGTCCATATAATATTACTGTAATCGTTATGATCAGTAGTAAAATTTGTAACGAGAAACCTGGAATAAAATCATTCTCACCAGTTTTTTCTGGGTTACCAGTTACGATATCTGTTCTATTCCCTTCTCCTAAATTATTGATAGCAGAAATCTGATAATGATATTTTTCTCCATTATTAACATCGGTATCATTATATTCCTTATCAACTACTGTTTCAATCAATGATATGTCATCGGATGTTTTACCTCTATATATTTTATATTCATTGATATCTGAACCCCCCGTATCTTCAGGTTCTTGCCATTGGAGTTTTACATATCCATTTCCACTTTCTATTTTAACATCCATTGGTTTTGACGGTAATTCTAATAGTGTTAGGTTTATAACTTCAGCCTTTGAACTTTCACCTATCTCATTAACAGCCGATACAGTATAATAATAGGTCTCCCCCTTATTTACATCAGTATCGTTAAATTCACTTTCTTCTACTTTTATCATTAGTGACATTTGATCAGAGATTTTTCCTTTGTAGACGTTATATTCAGTAATTGCTGAACCACCATTTTGATTAGGCTTGTTCCAATCTAACTCTACATAATCATCGCCTACATCAGCTTTTAAATTGATAGGTTTTGTTGGTGTTCCTTTTGGAAATGCTTCTTCCAGATCACCTTTTGGTCCTTCACCAACATTGTTAACAGCTGTTATTGTATAATAATAAGTCTCACCATTTTTTACTGTATCATCCACAAATTTAGTCTCTGATACATTAGTTATTATTGATAAGCTCTCATTCTTTTTGCTTCTATAAATGTTGTATTTTTCAACAGACCCTAATCCTTCATAATCAGGCTTTGACCAAGAAAGTTCTACTTTTCCATTACCCACTAATATCTCCAAATCAATAACTTTTGAAGGTAAAGGGTTCGACTCATATCCAAAATAATTTAACTTTCCACCTAAAAAGACGTAAATAGAGCCAAACTCTCCAAATATAGGTGAAGCAGGTAAATTTGGAGATTGGACAGTATAATTCCAAACTTTCTGACCGATATCTATGGCATATAATGTACCTTGAGTGTATTTGCCAGGATTAACTGAACTAGTTTTATAACCTGTGAAATATACTCTCCCATTTCCACCTACGATGGGCTTCATAGCTAAAGATGTTTTAGGCAGATAAGGTGGAGTTGTTTCATCTGGATTAAATATCCATTTAGTCTTTCCTTCTTTAGTTAAACAATATAATTTAACAGGATTAGCAGATCTTGGAGTTAAGTAAATGTCTCCGTCTTTGCCTATAGCAAGGTCGTTTATGTAAGAGTATTTAAAAATTTTTGACCATTTTACCTCTTTTTCTTTGATCGAATAAATCATTGACGAACTTTTACCTACAGAATTAACGATAATACTGTTACCTGGAGTTAAACTCAAACCAGCTGTTCTTTCTATATTTTCATCGATTACTACGTTCCATTTTTCTGTTCCGTTTTTATTAAGAGCGTATAGAGTTTTACCTCTAGCTGTATATATTGTACCGTTCTCATTCAGTACAGGTATATTACCATTTGTAAAAGACCATTTGAGTTCTCCATCAGTATTTATACAGTGAAGTTGGCCTGGCTTAAATTCTGTATTTATTGTCCTAACATAAAGCCTGTCTTCTGCTATAACCACCTCATCTTCCCATATTCTCGAGCTCATTTCTAAATTCCATTCTTCAGAACCATCTCTGTTGAATGAATGTATATTATTGTCAGAACTGACAAAAATTTTATCTTCGTTCAATGCGAGTAAACTGAGATTTTGATACCCTGTCTGAATTACATTGAATATACTGCCATCTGTTGAATTAACCATCACAATTCTTTTACCTTCTTTTCCTGAAGAAATGTATATAGGACCTCTTTCTCCTACTAAAATGTTTGACGATATGGCCATAGAGGGTTCATGTTTCCATGTGGATGATTTATTGATGTATTCAGTGTTATATAGTGATCTTCTGCTGTTCCTTACATCTCCATTTTCCATATGCCAAGGATCATTTTCTTTTTTATGAGTATTTAATTTCAGTTTCTCTTGATTTTGATTAATATCACCAAAGATTACTCCAAAACCCGATAATATAAGTAAAGTAGTTAAGAGTATAATGAGTGGTTTTTTTCCTAAAGATGATATCATCTCTTACACCCTTTTATAAAAAAAATAAAGAAGGCATATTTAAATATTTTTTTTAGATGGGTGTATAAAAAAGAAAAAGTGTTAATCTTCGTTTTATAACCTTTTTCTATACCTGTATATTGTTATCACAGTGATGCTGAACAATAGAGTTAAGATTGTAAATCCAGGGATTCCGTTTTCTCCATCATCCTTCTTTTCAACTGTTATAGTCACAGTATCTGTGTCAGTATTCCCTGCCTCGTCGGTTACAGTCAACGTTACTTCATACGTTCCTTTTTCATCGAATTTGTGATCTACTGATTTACCTATGGCAGTTGATCCATCATCAAAATCCCATTCATAACTGGTTATTCCTACATTATCTGAAGAATCAGATGCATCAAATGTGACTTCTTCATCGACTTTAACTGTCCTATCTTCACCTGCATCCGATGTAGGACTGGTCTCATCATTAACTGTCACAGATACAGTATCAGTATCCCAATTACCTGCTTCATCAGATACGTTCAATTCAACTGTATAATCTCCAGGTTGATTAAATGTATAGTCAACAGTCATTCCATCATATTCAGTACCATCAATAGTCCACATGTAACTTACGATCTCTACATTATCTGAAGAGCCTGAGGCATCAAATGTGACTTCTTCATATACATTTACTGTTTTATCTTCTCCTGCATCTGCTGTAGGACTGGTCTCATCATTAACCATCACAGATACAGTATCAGTATCCCAATTACCTGCTTCATCAGATACGTTCAATTCAACTGTATAATCTCCAGGTTGATTAAATGTATAGTCAACAGTCATTCCATCATATTCAGTACCATCAATAGTCCACATGTAACTTACGATCTCTACATTATCTGAAGAGCCTGAGGCATCAAATGTGACTTCTTCATATACATTTACTGTTTTATCTTCTCCTGCATC
>CAZEXI010000078.1:0-7178 GCA_964516805.1 uncultured Thermoplasmata archaeon | reverse complement strand
GTATCTCGATGCCCTGTTCTTCAGCAACTTCTAAGATAGTCCTCTCTTCTTCAACTAAGATCTCTTTTCCATCAAGTTCAACCTTCATCATATCACCTCGATAGCATCTACTGGACATCTTTCCTGACAAGCCCCGCACTTTATACATTTCTCCTGATCGATACTGTATTTCTCATCACCTTCGATTATAGCATCATCACCGCACGCGTCCATACAGTTTCCACATGTGATACAATCTTCAGTGATATGATACTCTATCAGATCCCTGCAGATACCTGCCCTACATTTCTGTCCTTCCATATGCTCCACGAATTCTTTTTCGAAGTAATCTAAAGTAGTCAACAATGGATTGGGAGCAGTCTGTCCTAGACCACATAATGAAGCTTCGTGTGTATACTCTGCCAGTTCGTTTAACAAGTCTAAGTCAATCGTCTTTCCTTTTTCTATATCTGCTAACATGGTAAGCATCTCGTTGATACCTTCTCTACACGGTGTGCACTTACCGCATGATTCATCCAGGTTGAATTCAAGGAAATATTTAGCTGTATTAACCATGCACGTGCTTTTATCCATCACGACCATGCCACCGCTGCCCATTATAGATCCAAGTTCATCTAAATCCTCATAATCGATAGGTGTATCAAGGTATTTTTCAGGAATAACTCCTCCTGAAGGACCCCCTGTCTGAACTGCTTTGAATTCATCTCCAGGTACTCCGCCACCGACTTCATATATCATGTCTTTTAAACTGGTTCCCAATGGCACCTCTGCAAGACCAGTGTTTCTAACATCACCGGTCAAAGAGAACACTTTAGTCCCACCACTGTTTTTGGTACCTATACCAGCAAACCACTCAGGACCTTTTTCCATGATGACCGGTATGTTTGCCCAGGTCTCTACATTGTTGATATTTGTCGGTTTTTCAAAAAGACCTTTTTGAGCTGGGAAAGGCGGTCTAGGAACTGGTTCACCAACTTCGTCTTCAATGACCCGCATCAAAGCTGTTTCTTCACCACATACGAATGCTCCAGCACTTTTAAACACCTCTATATCGAAGTCAAAGCCTGTACCAAGAATATCTTCGCCTAGCAGACCCAATTCCCTAGCCTGTTTTATAGCAACATCGAGTGTCATCACAGCTAAAGGATATTCAGATCTGATATATACAAAACCTTTATCAACACCAATGGCGAAGGCTCCTATCAACATGCCTTCGATCACCTGCTGTGGATTTCCTTCGATTGTACTCCTATCCATGTAAGCTCCTGGATCACCTTCGTCACAGTTGCCTATGATATATTTCTCATCAGCTTCAGAATTCTTTGTCAATTCCCATTTTACTCCTGTTGGAAATCCTGCTCCACCTCTACCTCTGAGTTTTGAATCTTTGACATCTTTAATCACCTCATCTGGATCCTTTTCTTTCAGTACTTTAGACAATCCTGAATAACCACCTTCTTTGATATATTCATTTATATTTGTAGGGTCGATCTCTCCGTTAAAACGAAGCACTATCTTCTTCTGTTTTCCAAAGAAAGGAATGTTATCTTCTTTTACTATCTGTTCATTATCAGGTGTCTCGAAAAGTAAGTCTTCCACTAATTCATCATCGATCAAAGTCTTCTCTACTATCTCTGAAACATCATCTATCGTAACTTCAGTATAAAATATATTTTCAGGTTCTATCACAACAATAGGACCTTTTTCACAGAATCCCATACACCCTGTTTTCTTTACTTCTACATCGTCTAGATCATTTTTGTCTATCTCATCTCTAAACTTACCTATCAAACCTCTAGACTTAGATGATCTGCATGCTGTTCCAGCGCATATGAAAACTGTATTTTTATTTTCTTCTTTCTCTCTAAGCTCATCTCTATAAGATAACAATTCATCAATACTATTCAATCTTTCTAAATCTAGATCTGGAGTACTCAGCTTCATTCTGTATCACCCTCTTCTCTTAGACCATCTATTATCTTGACTACCTTTTCCTGGTTGAGCTTACCATAGACTTCTTCGTTGATCCTTATCACAGGGGCTATACTACAGCATCCTATACATCTTACAGTTTCAAGTGTGAACATACCATCCTCGGTTGTTTCACCTTCTTCTATACCCAACTTTCTAGACAGTTGATCAAGTATCTTCTCTGCTCCTTTGACGTGACATGCTGTACCAGAGCACACTTCTATCTTGTACTTTCCGGTTGGTTCTAAAGAAAAATCGGTAAAAAATCTTACAACGCTGTACGCCTGGGATAGAGGTACATCCACTTGCTGTGAAGCTTCTTTGAGTCCTTCTTTAGGGATATACCCTAATTCATCCTGAATAGAATTCAACAGAGGTACAAGTCTGTCTACATCTTTATTTCTAGATATTACATCCATTGCTTTTTCTTCTGCATCCATCTTTTCAACTCATAAAAAGAATAAAAGATTTAAGAGGTTAATCCTAGTTCCTCTTTTTTCTCCTCAGGCAATTCTCCGTCTTCTGTCCACCCTCGTGCGGTATAGTATTCCTCGATCATCTCATCTAGATGAGATACTTCACCTTCTGATGGGCCTTCTGGTATCGGTTCCTCCATGAGTCTTGGAGCTAACTTGTCTTCTTCTGGCCCGACTCCTGCTGCATAGTTGAACATCCTTTCTAAATTGTATATCCTCTCACCTGTTTCCATTATATCATCTGGCGTGTACTCTATTCCTGTTATAGTAGTCATAAAATCAGCGATATCCTCAGCACCTAAAGCAAATGTTGTAAATAAACAGGTACCAGATGAGTCTACAGCAGCTGTAAGGTCCTGGAAAGTCTTTACTAGTCCGGGTTTTCCTTCTGTAGATAATCTATCCGCCTGTTCTGGTATCCCAAGTATCTCGGGAGAGATAGTGTAACCTCTTACATGACATCCTCCACGGTTCGACGTGGCATAATTTAATCCAATGCCTTGGATTCCTCTTGGATCATATGCAGGATACTCCTGCTTCTTAGATGACATCGATAACTCTGGATGACCATAATGATCAGCTAATCGATATGAACCCTTTGCAAGCAGTTTTCCTATTCCTTCTTTCTTCACAGTCTTCTTAACTGCTTCAACCATCGCTTCAGCGTTACCGAATTCTAGGTCCAATTCAGTATCCTCCTCAGGCATTATTCCTTTCTCATAGAGTTCCATAGCACAAGCGATCGTAGTACCCATCGATATAGTGTCTAAACCTTCTTTGTTACAGATATTGTTAGCTTCAACTATAGCTTCTAGATCGTCTATACCACAGTCAGCACCGAATGCCCAAATGGTCTCGTATTCTGGTCCTTCTCCTAGTTCTCCTTTAGGGGTAGTTGTTACTCTTCCACAACCGATAGGACAGCCATTGCATGCTTTATTTCTAATAAGTAAATCGTCTTTCAAAGTCTCTCCACTGATCTCTTCTGCTCCATCGAATACTCCCTCTTGGAAATTACGGGTTGGGAAGCTACCAACACCATTGATAACATTTACCAAAATCGGTGTACCTAGAGTCGGAAGTCCTTCTCCAGTTACATCATTTTCTTCTATCTTTTGTAGGCTGCTATCCAAAGCATCTTTGAATCCTTCTACATCAGCTACTTTTACACCTTTAGTTCCTCTGATCAATACGGATTTCAAATTCTTGGAACCCATTACAGCACCAACTCCAGAACGACCTGCAGCTCTATCTCTATCGTTCATAATTGAAGCAAATTTAACTTCTTTTTCACCTGCAGGTCCGATAGAATTTGATCTGAAGCTCCTTCCGTGCTTCTCTTTAAGTTTTCTATCTGCTTCAGTTGTATCTAGTCCCCATATATCTTCAGCTGATTCTATACTCACGTCATCATTTTCTATCACTATGTAAACCGGTTCATCTGCTTTACCCTCAATTATTATTGCATCATAGCCAGCATACTTCATCTCAGGTCCCCAATTGCCTCCAGAATTGGACCCTGCTACAGCTCCAGTCAATGGTCCCTTAGTCACCACATTGTATCTACTCGCTGATACAGATGCTGTTCCAGTTAATGGTCCTGCTGCGAAGATTAATTTGTTTTCACTACTCAATGGATCTACTTCTGGGTCCACTTCATCATAAAGTATCTTAGACCCGAGACCTCTTGCACCAAGGAATTTCTTAGCAATCTCTTCGTCTAATTTTTCTGTAGTTATCTCCTTGTCAGATAAATTTATCCTTAAAATTTTATTTTGCCAGCCACCTTTAGCTCTCATAACTATGCACCCCTTATAAGAACTCCTTTATCTTCAAGCTCTAATATCTCTTCCCTGGTCTTATCCTTTTTCTCAGCCAATATCTCGTCAGGTCTCCCGTATTCTATCGCATCATGCGGACAGTACTTTACACATACTGGATCACCGTCGCACTGATCACATTTGTAAACCCCGCCTTCATCAGTATCAATTTCCATCGCACCAAAAGGACATGCCATGGCACACATCTTACAACCTATACATGTGTCTTCATCGATTGTTACTAACCCACTATCTTGTTTCTCTATGGCACCAGTTGGACATATATCAAGACAAGGTGCGTCATCACACTGTAAGCAAGTCAATGGAACTGCATTTATCTTGTCTGGAATTTCTTTTGCACTTATCCTAGATTTAAATGGTCTGAATTCCCTTTCCTTCTCTAAAGAACACATCAGTTCACAAGTTCTACACCCGGTACAATCCTCCGGATTTATCACAAAAACTTTTTCGTTCATCTTAAAACAACCCTTACTTCTTAAATGGTTAATTATATCATATATATTTTCGTTATGTTTATAGTAACATATTGGATAATAAACAATAATAGATATAATTTAAATAATTGAAAGGCCATCTATATAGACTTTAAAATAACTTAATAGAGTATATTTAAACCATCAATTTTCATATGATTCATCGATTCGATAATTTTTCTACGAATTCATCTAACTGCATCTCCCAACCTTCTGGTAAGCCATTACCTGATTCGGTCTCGTCCCCAACATTGAAGTCTAGATCAGCTACTTTGATCATCTTCTTTTTAGCGAGTGCCTTATTCATACTTTTCAGCCAGTTTCTTTTCATCCTGTGTGTATTGATAACACCATATCTCTTGTTTTCTAGACCTTCTAATTTTTTCATGAATTTTCTCATATTTTTCTGCACTCTGAATGCTTCTGTTGGTGAAGAGAACACATAGAAATCTGCATCCGGCAGATGCTTTGGATCTGCTCTATCTGTCTTCAATACGCTTACATCTATCCCCTTCTTTCTAAAATTACCTGCTAGATTATTTACAACTCTCTTTCCATTACCGTATCTCGACCAATATACTATAACACCTTTCATTTGTTCACTCCCAAAGTTATGATTCTCTAATAAGCATATAAAGATATTGGTCAGAAAAAATTAGCTAATAATGAATATATTTACATAGCCTCTATTTGATAGACCCTTGAATATCTAAAGCTATATCCGGTCTATCGGTTATCACTCCATCCACTCCTTTCTCTATCAGCCTAAGTATCATAACCGGATCATTGACCGTCCAAACATAAACAGGAAATCCTCTAAAATCCATCCTTTTCAAATACATCAGTTTTAGTAGCTGATGATTTGGTGATACAAAATCAGCATCACATTTTTTTAATCTCTTTTTTGGAAATAGTTCTGATAAGCGAGTTTTGAATTTGTTATCAGGGTTTTTTACACCTAAAAGAAGACCTGTTTGAACCTCAGAGTCATGATTAGATATTGAATCAACCGACCTATCAGAAAAAGATTTCATCATAAATTGATCGTAATCAAGGTGTTCGCTCACCAAATCAATGATTTCGTCCTCATATCCCTCTTCTTTCAATTCTATATCTAGGCCAATCTTATCCTTACATAACATTACAACATCTTCTACAGTCGGAACCTTGTAACCTTTTTCTTCTGTAATCTCGAGTATCGTATCATACTCAAGTTCATTTATACTTTTATCATCTAATGTATAATCGTGAAAAGCTATCAATCTGTTATCCTTTGTTTTACGTACATCGAACTCGACCATATCGGCACCGATCTCTATCGCTTTCTTAAACGATTCCATAGAATTATCGAATTCAACTAAACCGGAAGCCCCTCTATGTGCGATAATTTTAGTATCCATGATTAAACACTCTCACAAATTATTGGTGAAAAATCTACTTATCTTTTCCTCATACTCACCTGGATTTTCCTGCAGAGAACGTACATGCTCTGCCTTTGTGGTCCAAAGCTCGATATCTTCATTATTTCTATTATTTCTTTCGTAAAATTCTCTTATCTCCGAGGTCTCAACGATAGGATCATTTTTTCCTCCGATGATTAAGACTGGCTTATCTATATCTTCAGCATATTTGTGCATATCTTCTGTTTCTATATCAAAAAGCAAAACTCCCAAGGGTTTGGTCAAATGATAGAAAACAGTTGGCAATCCTGCAAAATATTTCATACTCCTTGCAGATGTTGCGTCTAGATCTATAGGAGGACTATCTGCGATGCCACAATCTATCCTGTCATCCATTGCTAGCCCTTTTAAAGTGATCATCGCACCCATTGAATAACCGATCACACCTATATTCTTACTTTCATCTTCATGCTTATTTTTCAACCAGTCAACAGCAGCTTTGAGATCTAAAAACTCTTTTCCTCCGATAGTGGTCCTATCACCACCACTTTCTCCATGAGCTCTAAAATCGAAATAAAGAATATTATAATCTTCATCTTTCAATATCTTCATGAGAGGTTTCATATAAACTTCGTACCATTTACTGGATGTGTAGCCGTGTAAACAAATAACAGTCTTTTCACTATCCTTATCCATCCACCATCCTTTCAATTCAACATCACCCTCAGTGGTAAAAGATACATCTTCATAGTCCAAACCAATATCTTCAGGGGTCCAATCACCGATCATCCTCCCGGGTTTCGTCATCTTATGGGATACAAATATCAAAAAAATAAGAAAAAGAACTATTGATGTAACTATTATTGCCCAAATTAACATACTACTCCTCCAGATCTTTCAAAGACCAGATCAATGGGATAGCTATCAAAACCAGTACTGCAGCCAATGGGAACAATAATCTATAGTTACCACCAGCAAGATCAACGACCACTCCTCCTAGAACAGCCGCTAAAAGTA
>CAZEXI010000077.1:1412-7207 GCA_964516805.1 uncultured Thermoplasmata archaeon | reverse complement strand
CTATTTCTAACAATACGATTTATCATACTGCTGAAGGATTGAGTTTAAGTTCATGCTCTCACACTGATGTATATAGAAACGTAATAAATGAAAACAGCAAAGAAGGAATCCGTATCAGTGGTTCTATTGATATCGAACTTAAAAACAATGTGATGAAGGGGAACAGCATTTACTTAACTCATGCACCCTTACTTTACTGGAATACTCATTCTATAGATGAAAGCAACACAGTGAATGGAAAACCAGTCTATTACTGGAAGAATAAAACAGATGGTACGATTACTGAGGAAGCAGGTCAAGTCATCCTGGCTAACTGTACGGGAGTTACAGTAGAGAATCAAGACATAAGTGATGGAACTATTGGTATCCTGCTTGGCCATTCTGATGGAAACACGATATCTAGCAATTTTTTATCATCTAATCTTAATTCTGGCATCATTTTAATTTTTTCAAACACCAATACTGTAGCCAACAATAATCTATCTTCAAATAAAGCAGGCATAGTTTTGATGGGGTCTGAAGGTAATAATATCGTCAATAATTATGCATATCATAATAAAAATCAAGGGATATTTTTATACACATCTAATAAAAATCGAGTATATCACAATAATATAATTAAGAATGGTAACCAGAGTACTGATAATGGAAACAACTACTGGAATGCATCTTATCCAACCGGAGGAAATTACTTCTCAGATTACAGCGGGGAAGACCAGTACAGTGGTCCAAATCAAGACCAATCTGGAAGTGACGGGATAGGAGATACCAACTATTCGATAGGCGGAGGAAATAATGCTGACGAATATCCTCTCATGGAACCCTGGGGTACTAAACCACAGCATCCACCTGATCAGCCCTCTAATCCATCACCTGATGATGGAGCTTCTGATGTGAGTACATCTCCAACACTCTCTGTAGATGTATCAGACCCTGATGGTGACGATATGAATGTTACATTTTACAACGCTTCCGATGACAGTGAGATCAGTGAAAATTCAGGAGTAAACAACGGAACAACATCTATTACATGGGGTGGTTTATCAGAAGGAACTACATATGAATGGTACGCAGTAGCAGATGATGGTCAAAATTCTACTCGGTCTTCTACGTGGTCATTTACTACTTTGATAGGCAACTCCCCACCAAATGAACCTGCAAATCCTTCACCTCCTGATAGTGCAACAAGCGTAAGTACATCACCTTCGTTGAGTGTGTATGTCTCCGATCCAGATGGTGGTAATCTTGAAGTGTCATTTTATAATGCTGCCAACGACAATTTGATCGGAACTGATGCAGCAGTATCCAGCGGAGATACAGCAAAAGTGAATTGGTCTAGTCTATCTGTTAGTACTACATATCAATGGTATGCAGTTGTGAGTGATTCTGAATTCGAGAATAAATCTTCTACATGGTCATTTACTACAAAAAACGAAGCTAATCATCCCCCTGAAAAACCAACTAATCCATCACCATCTGATGGATCAACAGATGTGAGTACATCTCCAACAGTGAGCGTCCTCGTATCAGATCCTGACGGAGACAGTGTAGATGTTACTTTCTACGATGCTGATGATGATAGTGTTATAGGTACAGTCGATGGTTTAAACAGTGGGGATACAGCATCTATCACGTGGTCAGGTCTATATGCTAATACAACTTATGAATGGTACGCTGTAGCTAGTGATTCTGAACTTGAAAACAAATCTTCTACATGGTCATTCAAAACTCAAGCAGAGATGAATCATCCTCCTGAAGCACCTATCAACCCAACGCCTCCTGATCAGGCCGTAGATGTTAGTAACTCACCTTCACTGAGTGTCTATGTATCTGATCCAGATGGTGATAATATGGATATCAATTTCTACGATGCCTCAGATGATAGTTTGATCGGAACTGATTCTGAAGTCTCTAGTGGAAATACAGCTTCTATAACATGGTCCAGCTTATCCGAAGGTTCTACATATGAATGGTATGCTTTAGCTGATGATGGTTTAAATCAAACAACCTCAACAACATGGTCATTTACTACTATTAGTCATGGAAACAATCCTCCTGAAAAACCTACAAATCCATCACCAGCCGATGATGCGATAGATGTAACTACATCACCTATCTTGAGAGTTGAAGTAGCTGATCCAGATGGTGATGATATGAATGTTACTTTCTATGATTGGACTGATGACAGTGTGATCGGGGAAGATTTTAATATTTCAAGCGGAAATACAGCTTCAGTAACATGGTCTGGACTATCAATGAGTACCACATATCGATGGTATGCAGTTGCAGATGATGGAACAGATATAACTTCCTCAGATGCATGGTCTTTTACCACTGAAGTAAGAGGTAATAACCCTCCTGATGATCCAACCAATCCTTCTATACCAGATGGAGATAAAGATGTTAATACTGACCCGATACTAAGTATAGATGTATCTGATCCAGATGGTGGTACTTTAGATGTTACTTTCTACGAGGCGTCAAAAGACAAAGTTATAGCTATAGACAACGATGTACACAGCGGACAAACAGCATCGGTGAGTTGGTCCGGACTATCTAAAGAGACCAATTACGAGTGGTATGTCGTTGTATCTGATGGAGAAGATGAAACCACCAGTTCTACATTCTCATTTACAACAGAAAAAGAAAGTAGTTCTAGCGATAACGAGGATAGTTCTGGAGATATGCTGATGTACGTTGGTATTGGTATCATAGGATTGATAGCAGTTATTTTAACAGCACTGTTTTTACTTAAAAGAAAAAATGAACAAGAGGAATATCATAAAGAAAGATATGATGAGCATTTGAATGACTCTGAAAATTGGAAAGAAGAGCATGATGAACTTAGTGATAAGGAGCAAAACAAGAGTAGACCATATAATCTCAAAGACGAGCAGGATGGTGGTCAAATAGATGATTTTAGAGATCCTGAAAAAGATATGAGCTCAAACTGGGAGGACTGACTAATAGGAAATAACGAATCCTAACTCCAAAATATTTTTTTATATAAATCAACATGAATCCATGATTTTAAATGAAGTTTATCCTATTAATAACAAATATATTGTTTTCTAAAAATTATTTTGAAAAAGTATATGTTGGATATATTACCCTAAGACTTTTATTCTTAAACTCTATATAGATGTATCTTTGCGGATGAAGGACGATGAAAATATGGATAAGAAGAAGATATTAACTTTATGTTTAGTATCTCTTTTGATTTTCGGTGCACCCTTGATACCTTTAGTTTCTTCAGAAGGATTTATCTCAGGACAAAGTGATGGAAATGAAGTTGAGATCGATCAAAAAAGTGAATTAAAAAAATCTGACAAAAAGGAATTTAAAAAGAACTATCTGAGTGATATAAAGGATAGTCAAACAAGTCACCCTCCGATATCTATATATGGAAATACAGATCTTGCAGATACAGCCCAATCTGAAGGATGGCCAGGAGATGGAAGTGAGAACAATCCTTATATAATAGAAGGATACAGTATTGATGGAAACGGTTCAGAGTGTATGAATGTCCAGGATACTACTGATTACTTTGTTATAAAAGATTGTACTTTTTTCAACGGTAGTGAAGGTATAAAATTTAACAATCTTACTCACGGTGTGATCAAGAATAATATGATAAATTCAACTGATATAGGCATTTATATAGGTAGAGATAATTCTCAGAATAAGATAATCGATAACACTTTATTTTCAAATGAGGAGTATGGTATTCGAATAGAGGGCCCAAGCAAGAATAACACCATCTCTAGAAACTTTATATACAATAATAAAAAATATGCTGTTTATATTAAAAAATCTAATTTTGTTAATATCAGCGATAACACAATTAAGGAGAATGATTATGGTATAAATATAATAGAATCTAGTAATTTAACAATTCTTAATAACAGTCTACATTCAAATGATGGGGACGCTATTGTAATTTTTAAAGATGGACATTTTAAAGATGGACATGTAAATATAATCGATAACTCACTTGTAAATAACCAAGACGGTATCAGAGTTGAAGAATCATCAAAGGTAAATGTTCAGAATAATTCTGCTAATTCTAACAATGATGAAGGGATTATGGTCACAAATTCTCAAGAAATCAGTATTACCAATAATTCATTAACAGAAAATGAGGATACAGGTCTTCATGTAATAAGATGTTATAAAATTTACATTGCTGATAACTTAGGTTCCTACAACAACATATCAAGTATAAATCTCTATGAATCAAGAAAAGCTACCCTTTTCAATAATAAAATGTGGGGGCCCGGTTTATCACTTGGAATAATAGAGGAAAACACGAATATAAAAAATTGGAATACCCACAATATCGATACTTCCAACACAGTAAACGATAAACCTGTTTATTACTGGAAAAACAGGACAGGTGATATTATACCTGAAGATGCTGGACAAGTTATTTTGGGAAACTGCTCGGAAATAAAAGTAGAAAATCTAAATTTCGATGAAAAAACTACTGGGATCCAGTTAGGATTTTCAGATAATAATTACATAGCTAATAATACTATATCCTCCAGTACGATGAAAGGACTATTTTTAATAGAATCTCATGACAATATGTTCATCAATAATTCTGTTAAATATACCTCCAGTCCTTTAGATAGGGGTCTTTATGGAGCAGGTTTCTCTATTTTTTTATCAGATGGTAACAAAATGATTGAAAACAACATATCATCAAACGATCTTGCTATATTGATGGGATATTCAGAAAAAAATCAGATATATCACAATAATTTTATCAATAATACTGAAGAGGTTAATGGTATAGGCAATAATATTTGGAACGATACTTATCCCACAGGCGGAAATTATTGGTCTAATTATTCAGGTACGGACCAATACAATGGTCCAGATCAAGATCAACCAGGTAGCGACGGGATCGGTGACAGTAATTATACTTTATATGAAAATAATGTGGACGAATACCCTCTAATGGAGCCTTGGGGTTCAAGAGAACAGATCCCTCCAAATGCACCTGGTGATCCTTCTCCTGAAGACGGTGATACCAATGTAAGTACCTTCACTACTCTTTCAGTAAGTGTATCTGATCCGGACGAGGACTCCATGGATATCACTTTCTACAATGCCTTTGATGATAGTGTGATTAAGACTAAATCAGATGTAGCTAGTGGTAGTAGAGCAACTGTTAACTGGTCCGGTCTTGAACCAAATACAGAATACAACTGGTATGCTGTTGCAAATGATAGTCATTCACAGACCAAGTCACCAGAATGGTCCTTTAAAACCAGTGACAATTATATCCCTTATCAACCGTCAGAACCCAATCCATCAGATGAAGCTACCGAGGTAAGCACAGCACCTATAATATCTGTAAAAGTTTCTGATCCCGATGGTGACAGTATGGATGTTACATTCTACAACGCTTCTGATGATAGTGAAATTGGAACAGATAATAATGTGGCTGATGGTGATAGAGCATCAGTTATTTGGTCAGAACTCTCAAAAGATACAGAATATAGTTGGTACGCTGTAGCAAATGACGGATACTATGGGACTGAATCAGCGGTTTGGTCTTTTACAACCATAAAACCAAAAAACAATCCTCCAGAGGCACCCATGAATCCAATTCCTGATGATGGGGTTAGCCAAGTAGGGACGTCACCCACCTTAACGGTGGATGTTTCCGATCCCGATGATGACAGTATGGATGTTACATTCTATGATGCAGATGATGATAGTGAAATTGGAACAGACAATAATGTAGCTACCGGTGACAGTGCTTCAGTGAGTTGGTCTGGTTTATC
>CAZEXI010000077.1:0-1312 GCA_964516805.1 uncultured Thermoplasmata archaeon | reverse complement strand
TTATCGACTAGTACATCATATGGATGGTATGCCATCGCTAGTGATTCAGATTTAAACAATCAGTCATCAACATGGTCGTTCACTACTGGTTCTGTAGAAAATAATCCTCCAAACAAACCGACGAACCCGACACCAAACGAAGGTGCTACAGATATTAATACTGATCCTACTCTAAGCGTTGAAGTATCCGATCCAGAGGGAGATACCATGGACGTTACATTTTACGATGCATCTGATGATACAATAATTGGTAGAGATACAAGTATATCTAGTGGTGAAGTTGCATCTATAACCTGGAATGGCTTATCGAAAATTACTACATACGAATGGTATGCTATCGCTGATGATTCAGAGTTAGAAAACAAGTCATCATTATGGTCCTTTACTACTAAAAATGAGGAAAATAACCCTCCATATTCGCCGAGAAATCCATCTCCATCTGATGAAGCTAAAAATATCAATATACCTGCAACAATCTCGGTAGATGTTTCAGACCCTGATGATGATAACATGAAAGTAATGTTTTATGATGCATCTGATGATACGATCATTGATTCCAAAAATTCAATTGAAAGTGGAGATACAGTATCAGTTGAATGGAGTGGATTATCTAAAGATACTACTTATGATTGGTATGCAATTTCTTACGACGGTTCTGCAGACACAAGATCTTCTACATGGTCCTTCACTACAAAAGTAATGAACGATCCACCTAATGAACCAACGGATCCATCTATACCTGACGGTGATACAGATGTCAATACAGATCCAACACTCAGTATAGTGGTTACAGATCCGGATAGTGAAACGTTGGATGTTACTTTTTATGATGCTGATGATGATAGTGAAATAGATGAAGTAACTGGAGTAGAAAGTGGAGGTACTGCATCTATTGATTGGTCTGGGTTATCCGAAGATTCCTCTTACGAATGGTACGTTGTTGTCTCAGATGGAAAAAATGAAACAACTAGTTCTACATTCTCCTTTAAAACCGAAGAAGGAGATGATTCATCTGAGGATGTCGGAAATACGTGGTTCTATGCTGGTATCGGAGCTGTAGTAATTTTAATATTGATAGCAGTGATTGTTCTATTGAATAAAAGAAAGAAAAACTCTGAGACCTTTGAACCTGAAGGAAGAAACGATGATGATATGTACTCTCATGGAGAATCATGGAGAATCACAGAAACAAACGAGGAGAGCGATTGGATGAGTGACCATAACAATGCATATGATGAACCTGAAACATCAACCGAAAATGATGATCAATTTGAGGATCAAATAAATCCTCCTGAAAATTCTGAAATGTACA
>CAZEXI010000076.1:0-7354 GCA_964516805.1 uncultured Thermoplasmata archaeon | reverse complement strand
GTAGGAAACCAGGACATCATACCTATCCAAGCAAAAGATACTATAAGATTAACAACAAACATCAAAGATATATTAGGTTCTAATAAACCCTTTAATCCCAAAATTATGTTATCTAGATGATCTCTACTTTCTCTTTCTTTTAAACTTTCCTCTACAAACATATAAAATAAAAATGCTATTATGAAGGCTATAACACCCCAAAGTACAAAAACTTCTCTCCATCCAATAAGAAGTGTTATAAATGGAAGAGCAAAAGGGACTAGACCTGATAATCCTGTAACAGCAGACCTTATACCCAATGCCTTACCTTTTTCTGGGCCAAATATTTCAGAGATCATTGTCAAACTGGGCGATGGTAAGAATCCAGCACCAAATCCTAGTAAAGAGAAAGTCAATATCAGTAATATATAATTGAAAGTAAAACTGATCAATAAAACTGCTACACCGAACAATATCAAAGAGAGCATTATTACATTTTTCCTTCCTTTAGAATCTGAAAGTGCTCCCCCAGGGAACTGCATTATTCCATAAAATAACCACAATGAAGTCATCGCCCAGCCAGCCTGATAACTGGAAATGTTTAGGTCCGATGTTATATCTTTCAATAAAGTAGGTGCTGTGACTCTACCGATAAAGATTATCAGCCAGGCCAGTGATATGAAAGCTAATGCAACATACTTTTTCCTTTTAGAGTCCATCGGTTCGGTATCTCCTGCAATACTTAAAAGTTGGGGTCATCCAATACATTTGTATAATTCTTTTTTCAATCATATTACTACAGGTGCGGAAACATGAAAGAAGCTATACTTGTAATCGACATGATTAACGATTTTGTTTATGATAAATTTGGAAGTAAGGGTGCCCAAAAGATAGTACCAAGGTTAAAAGATTTATTAGAAACAGCCCAAGATTCAGATAAATTGATCATCTATGCCCAGGATGCTCATACAGAAGAGGACCCCGAGATGGACATATGGGGTAAACACGGGATGAGAGGTGAAAAAGGTTCCGAGACGATTGATGAGTTGAAAGGATTTGAAGATTATATGGTCGAAACGAGTACTTACGACCCTTTCTTTAAAACAAATTTGAATAAAATATTAAAAGATGATGAAATCAAAAGTGTAATTATAACTGGTGTAAGTACAGATATCTGTGTTCAGCATGCTGCCGGTGGAGCATTCATAAGAGGTTATGATGTAACAGTTTTAGATGACTGCACAGCTGCCATGGCTGGTGAAAACTATGAGTCAGCTTTAGAATATATGAAAAAAATTTATGGGGCTGAAATATCTACTTCAAAAGAAATAAAAAAGAGATGGGGATAAAAGAGCTTTACCACCTAGGTTCCTCAGGTTCTATCTGTGATTCATCTTTTTCTGATGGTTCAGATGGTTCTTCAGTTTCTTTCTTCACAGGACCACTCCATTCATGAGCTTTTTCCGCAGCACTTTTTCCTTCCTCTCCCTCGTCTTCTGTTTTCTTCTTTTTTAGTATCTTCTTTTTTGTCTTTTTCTTCATCTTTGATAGACCGATATCTTTCCCTTTAAAACTGCTAATCACTGCCAGTACCAAGGCGATCAGAGAAATTAGAAGTATCAAAAGGTTGAACATCGAGATTCCAAAAACAGCCTTTTTATCCATCCAGGATGGATCTTCATCAACATTTATTATTTTGGAATCATAATCGTAGGAGCTGTATCCTCCACCAGATGTCGAACTTGCAGAGAAGATATAATCACCGTCACCTCTTTCAGGCAACTTCAATTTCAAGGTCCCTTGTTTCTCTGTAGTCTCTATACGTTTTTGAACTCCTAAATTAGGAAATCCATATGTAATAACAACTGTATCAGGAATAGAAGAGTCCCCTTTCGGTATCAACTTGTACTTGAACTTGAGTTTATCACCTGGTTTGAATATATCGTTCGTGTAATCTGATTCTGAAACTAATTTTAAGTCTAGATCATACCCTTTCCATCTTTCTATCTCGATATCATCGGATATCTTATTTCCAGATGAAGTTACAAGCTCAACTTTAACCTGATAAAAATTAGAGGGATTTTCAGGGATTGTAAAACTAAATTCATTAGAATCTAATTGACCATATTTAACTAAATCATCCTCATCGAAAGAGTAAGAAGATTCTCCTTCGATTATCTTATAATTTACATTTTTTACTTCGTTCATATCATTGTATTCATAGGTAAATCCAACAATATCTCCTGGTTTGTAATAGGTTTGATCAGCATTCAATAATATGTAACCTGCTGAAACAGGTATTTCTATTATTTTTTCTGCTTTAACATCTTGACCTTTCTGTGCCCCGATATACAATTTCAACTCTTTCGAAGGATTAAATTCATCAGGTATTTTAAATTCTATATCATCGGTGTCAACATATGAGTATTCATATATTTTGTTTTCAGAATACAATCTATATTTAACATTGGCATCTTTCACTTCTTTTAAATTTTGCTTAACTACAAAAGAAAGATTTACTATCTCACCAGGATGATAAGGATTTTGCTCGCTGATAGATTCAGTAATAATTTTTATTCTTTCTTCAGGATCTTTTACTTCTAATCCTTGTGAATATATCTTTTTCTGCTTGTTCTTAGTGATGTTTACTTCCAAAGAATAAGTTCCAGTTTTAATGTTTTCATCTAAAGTTATAGGAACTATTGTATCACCTTCATCGCCGGTAACAGCTTCTGTCGTATAATTTTCTAATCTATTTCCTGAAGGGTCAATTAGTCTAACTTGAATATTAGCATCTTCAACTGGTGATTGCTCATCCCAAGTACTTGGATAGTCAACATATGATTTTATTTCAGCAAAAATTGTTTCCCCTTTCAGATATTCATACTTATCCAACTGTAAAGTTCCTCTTAATCCTCCGATAATGATGTTCTTACTTTTATTGTCTGTATTCCCTTTTGTGTCATTGGCCCAAACATCTAACTTAATAAATCCTTCTGTTAAGTTTTCAGGGATAGAAAAAGAAAATTTACTTTCACCTGTAGTACCATTCTTGATTTCCATGTTCTCTTTGCTATAATACAAAGACGCCTTCCATTCTATAGACACATCCTCTACTTCACTCCCGTTCAATATGTTAGTAGACATGCACAATACATTGACCTCTTCTCCGGCGATATAAGCCGCCTTAGCCGTATAAATATCAAGTTCATACTTCTTAATTTTGAATTTGTTTTCCTTTGAATCTACACCTAAAATATGTTCTTTCGTTTCATTATTCTTTATAATCACATGATATATTCCATCCAATATACCATTTGGTATTTTATATTCCGTCGACCAGGAACCATTTTCAAATTGGACATTATCCCATGAGCCTATGACATTTCCATGAGATCTATTCATTATTGAAATATCAACCCTTTCGGTAAGTTCCCCTGTTATGTCTAACGTGATATTTTCGCCCTGAGTATAAATCGATTCGTCAGGTTTCTTAGGTGAGTCAAATTTTATATCTGTGATCACAAATGGATCACTTCTTGCATATTCAATTTTAGTATTATCATCGTATAATATTAACCGATAGTCTTCAGTTTTTGGATGTGTCAAAATAAATGATTCTTTATTTATTCCGTCTGTATTTACTCTTACTTCATAAGTTTCTAATGTTTCATCATTTCTAACATCTACTTTTACTGTGGGTCTATGAGGACTAGTCATCGGGTTTCCATGTTGATCAAGTAGCTCAATTTTGTAACAAATCAAAACTTCACCATAACTATCTTTTTGAAAATAATGATCTTTTTTTGAAAAATATTTGTCTGTAGTATAGATACTTGAACCTTTTTTGTAATTTGGCTCATAGATTTCAAAAGTTGATGTTTGATAATCTCCTGGAGTTGGAGCAGATATATTTAGTATGTAACTACCCAATTCATATCCTGAAAGGTCAAAATAAGTATTTTCTTCCCAGCTATAGTATGTACCATTATCTTTTGTTCTTATCCTAATTTCTTCTATCTTAGTTCTATTTTTTAGCTTCTCTACTGTTATTGTAATAAATTCACTTTCTTTAGAACCATTATCATTGATATTAACCTCAAAAAATAGTTGATCTTCATTTCTAAAGTAATATTTGCCTTCACCTTGGCTGTCCATCGCTTTTACATTTCCAGAATAAGGACCTTGAGCTCTTGAATTCATAGACGAAAATGGGATTAGGCTAGTGATCAACAAAACGATTAAAATAAATGATATAATATTTTTCCATCTCATTCATATCACCAGATGATATATATCTATTTGCCCAACAATTTTGAACTATATAAATCTTAGTTTTAAAAAATATTTATAAAAGGATGTGTAGAACATTATTTAGAAACAAAATTGATATTTTCAAATTATTTTTATGCAGCGCTTATAAATTTAAAATATAGGGGTATATGTTTTTTTCCCTCTGATACCTGCATTAAATTTAAATATTGTATCCTTCAATCACACACGTCATGAGATGTTACAATCGGGAGGAATATAAGGTATGATACGTTTTGGACCTAGCGGTATCCCCCTATCCTGTAAAGGACGTACTCTCGAAGACGGGATAAAAGATGTTCATAAACTTGGGTTGAACGCTCTAGAAGTTCAATTTCTGAGAACAAAAGTTAGAACCAGACCAGTAGAAGAAGAGCAGATCGATTTGAAAGCTAGAGAAGTGCCTGATAAATTTGTTATAGGTGTAAATAGAGGACGTGATTATGAAAAAGTCCATGTCGATGACCTTGACAAACAACTTCAAGCTGGAGATATGATACATTCCATCAAAGGTGGTGTTGCTGAAGAGTTTCATAAATATCCTTACCTAGCGGATTTAAGTAAAGAATTAGATATCAAGATGTCACTCCACACACCATATTATATGAAATTGACAGAAGATGAAGGTGAACTAGTTGAAAAATCTAAAAGAAGTTTTCACTACGGTGCTGTGATGGCTGATGCATTAGAGGCAAACGAAGTGATAACTCATTTAGGCCTAGTGGAAGAGGATATGGATCGTGAAGATGTGACTGATTCCGTTGTTTCAAATCTAAGAGAATTACGAGATTGGATTTATGAAAATTGCGAAAATGATATAAAAATAGGTGTTGAAACTCAGACTGGAGATGATGTTTTTGGTAATCTGGATGAGGTTTTAGAAGTCTGTAGACAGGTCTCTGGTACAAAACCCATATTGAATTTTGCTCATATCAAAGCAGAAGGAAAATATGAATTAGAGACTGAAGAAGATTTTGCAGAGATTTTTGATATGAGTAAAAAATTCATATCTAATTATCATTATGTTAACTTTTCAGGAGTAGAGCAGAGAGGACAGGATAAATGCAGGTTAACACCTATCAAAAGAGGTTCTTTACAATTTGAAGATTTAGTCGATTACTTAATAGATACCGACGAAAATATTAATATAATTTCTACATCACCATTAAAAGAACACGATGCGATGTATATGAAAGTAATATTTGAAAGGATATATACAAGAGAGATTGGAAAACGGTTGAGGAACCAAGAAAAAGAGGTAAAAGCATGATCAACAGGCTTGAGGAATCTATTAATCATATAATGGATTCCATAGAGAAATCTGTTTTTAATATAGAATTTGACAACGTTAAAAAAGCAGTAGATTTGATCATCGAATCGGATAATATTTTTGTTTACGGCTCTGGAAGATCAGGACTTGCTGGGAGAACTTTTGCTATGAGATTGATGCAGTTGGGACTAAACTCGTTTTTCATCGGTGAAACTATAACCCCAGCAGTTAAAGATAACGATTGTGTTTTCTTTGTTTCCAAAACTGGAGAAACTCAGACTGCTATACAAGCAGCAGGAATTGTTGCAGAACGAGTAGAAGCAGATATCATAGTATTGACTGCAAGCCCGAAATCTACATTAGCAAACTATGCTGATGTGATTATAACTCTAGATGTTCCTGAAAGTGAAAAAGATGCATATCTTGCACCTCTAGGAACTATATTTGAAAACTCCGCTGCTGTATTTATGGACGGATTGATTTCAGTTTTAATGGATCAATTGGACGAGGATGAAGACGGTATGAAATATAGGCATCCTATATTGATATAATACCTACTTTCCCATTATTTTATATACCAAAAGCTTTATAGCCCACCCTACTTCATCAAAATTAAAAAGTATCAACGGAGTTGTTTAAATTGCCAAATGGACTTAATACTGCAAGAAAACTTAAAAAGAATCGTCAAAAGTTTCGCTGGAGTGACATGGAGTACAAGAGGAGAAAGTTGGGTTTAAAGAAGAAAACTGACCCTCTAGAAGGAGCTCCGCAGGGGAAAGGCATTGTACTTGAAAAAGTAGGAATAGAAGCAAAACAGCCGAACTCTGCTATCAGAAAGTGTGTAAAAGTACAGCTTATCAAAAATGGTAGACAAGTCACAGCTTTCGCACCTGGTGAGGGAGCTATAAGCTATATAGATGAACACGACGAAGTACTGATAGAAGGGATCGGAGGTATGAAAGGTAAAGCTTATGGTGACATACCTGGTGTTAGATATAAAGTTGTCAAGGTTAACAGAGTTGCTTTATCAGAACTTATTGCAGGTAATAAAGAGAAACCTTTGAGATAAACAATGGAGGTATTTTTATGGCTGAAGATGTAGAAGAAAAAGAAGACATGACAGAAGACCAGATAAAAAAACAGGAACTTTATGAATCACTTGATATGCCTTTACTTTTTGATAAATATGATATGAAAGAAGTAGAAGTTAAAGATAGAGGTCTTAAGAAGTATGTGAATCTGCTTCCTATACTGCTCCCACATAGTGGAGGATCCCATGCAAATAAGAGATTCGGGAAAGAGGAAGTCAGTATAATCGAAAGAGTTATCAACAATATGATGAAAACTGAAGAATATACTGGTAAGAAAACAAAAGCTTACAACACTGTAAGAGAAGCAATGGATATCATTCATGAAAAAACAGAACAGAATCCAGTTGAAGTACTTGTGAGAGCGATTGAAAACTCGTCTCCTAGAGAGGAAACAACAAGGATTACATATGGTGGTATATCGGTACCAAAAGCCGTAGATGTATCACCAGCAAGAAGGATTTCACATGCATTACAGAATATAACCAAAGGAGCAGTCAAAGCTTCTTATAAAAATAACAATAACATAGCAGCTTGTTTAGCTGATGAATTGATGAAAGCTTCAAAGAATGATAAAAATAGTTTCGCCATATCTAAAAAAGAAGAAATTGAAAGAATGGCACAATCTGCAAGATAGATTTTTTTGGTGATTTTTAATGGGAAGAAAAGAGAAAAATATTCAGAAAGCACAGAAACTTATGGACAA
>CAZEXI010000075.1:0-7389 GCA_964516805.1 uncultured Thermoplasmata archaeon | reverse complement strand
GGTATCAAGATGGATGTTCAGGAAGAAGGGAAGTTCAAAGATGAAGGTTTGCCCTTCTCTAAAGTTACTGACGAAGAAAAAGAACACAGACAAGAGATGATAAAAGAGATCAATGATATGTTCAAGCGTTATATCAAGAGTAAACGGAATATAGAAGAAGGTTCAGAAGCTCTTGAGGGGAAAGTGTTTCTGGGGACTGAAGCCAAGGAAGAAAGACTTGTGGATTATCTTGGGGACAGAGACAAGGCTCTCAAGATATTCCAGAAAAGAACAGGTATAAGGGATTACAAGGTCAAGGATTTCAAAGAGGAGTTGGAAAAAGGACCATCATTGCTAGACCTTTTTAGATGATAAAAGGATCGATAAAAAATACTTTATATGTTTATATTAAAGTGGTATATATGAAGATAGTAACTGACACTAGTGTCATAATCGATGGGAGAGTAACTTCGAAGATAGAAGAGGGAGAGTTAGAATCATCTGAGATCATAATACCAGAAGCTGTTGTGAGTGAATTAGAAGCTCAGGCAAATAAAGGTCAGGAAACAGGCATGAGTGGATTAGAAGAGATCCAATCGCTTAGAGAGTTTCACGAGCAGAACAAGATCACCCTTGTCATAAAAGGTGATAGACCTACATATGACCAGGTGCAGCTTGCATCTGGAGGGGAGATAGACGCGATGGTGAGGGAATTAGCTTCTGTAGAAGGAGCAATACTCCTCACAAGCGATATAGTTCAAGCTGAGATAGGCAAGGCTAAAGGCTTAGAAGTAGAATATCTCAAACCTGAATCTGAATATATTGGTAATGTTAAATGGATACGTGAATATTTTGAAGAAGACGTTATGTCTGTGCATCTGAGGATGAAGACAAAGCCGAAAGTAAAAAGAGGTACTCCAGGAAACCTTAGGATGGAAGTCATAGACGATAGAGTACTAGACGAAACAGAACTGAGACACGTAGCACATGAGGTGATAGAAAGAGCGAAAAGATCGCCTGAGGGATTCATAGAACTGGATAAAAGTGGTGCCACAGTTGTCCAATTGGAAGACATGCGTATCGTTATATCTAGGCCGCCTTTTTCAGATGGATTTGAGATAACTGCTGTTAGACCAGTTGCTAAGGTATCATTAGATGATTACAGGTTATCGGAAGAGTTGAAAGAAAGGATATCTGAGAAGCAGAGAGGTGTGCTTCTTGCAGGATCACCTGGAGCAGGTAAGAGTACGCTGGCACAGGCTGTTGCAGAATATCTGCTTAAGAAAGATTTTGTTGTAAAAACCATGGAAAAACCCAGAGACCTACAGGTCTCTGATGATATAACACAGTACACTGACCTGGACGGAAAACTGGAGAATACCGCGGATGTACTCCTTCTAGTAAGACCTGATTATACTATATTTGACGAAGTAAGAAAGACACCTGACTTCCGCGTATTCGCTGACATGAGATTAGCAGGAGTTGGGATGGTAGGAGTAACTCATGCTAATAGAGCGATAGATGCGCTTCAGAGATTGATAGGAAGGGTCGAACTTGGCATGGTTCCACAAGTCGTAGATACCATTATTTATGTGGAGGCTGCAGAGATAACTAAAGTTTATGATATAGCCTTCACCGTTAAAGTTCCTGCCGGTATGACGGAGGAAGATCTTGCTAGACCCGTTATACAGGTAAAGGATTTTGAAACTGGAGAAGCTGAATATGAGGTATACACCTATGGTGAACAGGTGGTTGTTATGCCTGTCGAAGGAGCTTCAGCAGAGGGTGGTCAAAAGTCGATGTGGGATCTAGCTTCAAGGCAAATAGAATATGAGATAAGTCAGTATGTAAGTGGAACAGTGGAATGTGAGATGACATCCGATGACAGGGCTACAGTTTACATACCAGATCATCAGATACCTGCTCTTCTTGGAAGGGACGGGGAAAGAATAGACTTGATCGAAGATGACCTGGGTATACATATCGATGTAAGGCCTCTGAAGGATCGAAAAGAGGTCTCTAAAAAGTATTCTAAGGAATCTGTCATGGTTTACGAGGAAAGCGATAAAGTCGTACTTGATATAGGTAATAGATACGCTAAAGAAGGAGTAGATATCTATGCTGACGGTGAGTACCTAACAACCGCAACAGTAGGTGGAGATGGTACGATCAACATCAGAAAAAATACACAGACAGGCGAAAAGATCTACACTGCTATGAAGAAAAATAAAGATATAGAGGTCGGATAAAAGATATTTAATATTCGCAACTTTAATATCACTGTTTTTCGATAGAACACTATGAGTGCTTATAACCAGCCTTTGTATTATGAGATAGCTTTCAGCTTCTTTGATGTAGAAGAACAGATGGACCTTTTTGAAAGATACATGGAGGAATATTCAGATCTAGATGTTAACAAGGTTCTAGATATCGCCTGTGGTTCAAGTTTACAGTTGAGGGAATTGTCTAAAAGAGGGTATGAATGCTTAGGATTGGACTACAGTGAAGAGATGTTGAAATATCTAGAGGAGAAAGCTGAAGAAGAAGGCATCGAAGTTGATACTGTCAGAGCAGATATGATAGATTTTAAATTGGCTGAAAAGGTAGATATGGCTTTCATGCTCATGGGTACGATAGGTTTGATCCAGAGCAACGACGATTTATTATCTCATCTTGATTCAGTCGCTGATTCCATGAAAAGCGGTGGTCTGTATCTCATAGAAAATATGAGGTTAGATTGGAATTCTGATAATTTTTTTGGTAAATCAGAATGGACGGAAGAAAGGGATGGTATAGAAGTAAAGACTACTTATTCACTGAGTTTGAAAGATGCATTGAAACAGGAAACAGTAGAAAAGATCACATTGGAAGTGGATGATAACGGTGAGAAGAAAACTATAGTTGACGAAAGGACTGAGAAGCTGATATTTCCCCAGGAATTCATTTCTCTGGTAGAACAAAATAGCAGATTTGAATTTTTGGGATGGTTCGAGAGATATGAGATCGAACAATTGGATGAAGCGAAGAACGATAACCTAGCGGTATTGAAGAAAAAGTAGGATCAACAGTAAATCTGATCTATCAATTCGATACTTTTTTCCACGTCTTCTTCTCTGACCTCTCTGGAGTAAGCTGTTCTAGCTCGGGCCTTGGAAAGTTTGATAAGGGTTCTCTTTAGATTGCTGGGAAGGGATATATCCTTCTCCTTTAATTCTCTAGAATGATCATCTATTATATCCTCCAGATCTGGAGGTAGCTCAACTTCTATCAATTTAGCTGCTGATATGTATTCGTTCAAGGTGTCTAAATACAAGATATCTTCAGTGGTTGCATATTCACTGTCTCTTACAAAAACATCAAAGTTAGATTTGATATCTGAGGGTATCTCTATATCATCATAGAAATCTTGAAAACTATCATATTCAGAATTTACAAATGCAAGAACGGGTGTACCCGATAATACCCTTGTATTAGACAATCCTAATTCGATCCTGCAGTTTCCGTCTCTTATGGAGTTGCTCAAAGTTCTAAGATGAGCTTTATCTAGTTCATCGATATTAGATATCACAGCGACACCGAACCTTGAGAGGGTCAGATCTCCACCTTTTACAAAAGACATCTCCTCACCAAAGAAAGTTTCATCTCTTGTTTCAGCTATCAGGGTATTGTTGAACAGTTCACCAGAGATATATGCAGACGGTTTGACCATCTTTGTAAGGTCTTGAAATACATGGCTTATCGAATTGTTCTTTGATGATATCATTATATTCAATGGGTCTTTTGGATTCGAGAATAGGGAAAGTACAATCAGATCGGCTACAGGTGATTTTTCTCTGCTGATCAAAGTTTTTCTTATATCCTCGAAAGAGGTATGTTCAAGGAATTCATCTACTAAGTCTTCCTCTATACTGCTTTCGACCTCAGCTTTGTTGACCTCATTTGCTTCGATATAAAGATCAAAATGCTTGTCTTTATTGTAGAGAGAGATAACGCCTTTGATCCTTACTTTTTCTCCTATAAGATGGTCTCCGATCGTTGAGTTCGTATATTGCTCGTCCACCTTTACTGCTACGGATTCCTCTGATTCTAGATCTTTAACATACATTATTTGATAATCAGAAAATTCTGATTCTTCAGTTACCAGTTTAAAATCGAGTGCTTTGGCTGTTTTTTTGCAGTTGAAGCAAACATCAGGTTCCTTTACTTCGCCGAAGTCCTGGTCAACAGTAGATACACTGCTGCACCTTGGACACAGGAAAGCGCCTGTTTTGAGTCTTGTCTTCACCTCTGAAATAGCAGAAATTATCCCCTTGAAGTCCACAACATCGGAAACATTAGTTGATTTGATGTCTACTTCCCTTACGTTCTTGGGCATATCTTATGATAATTGCCACGAACCTTTAAACTTTATTCCAATTTTTCAATTCTTGAATGACCGCTTAAAAATACGAAAATTAGATATGCTAGTAGAGAGCTTTTTTAATTGGATTGATCATATTAGAGTAATTATTATTATATATTGAGGAGTGAAGGTGACATAAATGAGGGAACCTAGGTTAGCAGCATGTGGATTAGAATGTAAAGAATGTTCTATTTATCTATCTTATTCTGATGAAGATATAGCTTACGATGTGATGGATTGGTTCGTCGAGATGGGCTGGCTCGATGGTGAGGTAGATGTCGAAGATTTTATGAGTGATGGACCATATTGTTTAGGCTGTCATGGAGATAGAGATATTCACTGGTCTCCTGACTGTTGGATACTGAAGTGCTGTGTAGATGAAAAAGGTTTAGACAACTGCTCAGAATGTGATGAGTTTCCTTGTGAAAGATTGCAAAAATGGGCAGAGAGTGACGAGAGTTATTTAGAAGGTTTAGAACGTTTAAAAGAGTTGAGAAAATGATCGATCCAAACAAATATGACAGCGTTTTGGTCAAGGATTCCCTGGCTGAGACTCTGTGGCGTTTAGAAGAAGTAAGGATGGGATTTGCGGTAGTTCCGAGAAAAGAAGTGAATGAAGCACTTGATTGGGTGCAGGAAAGACAGGGGATAGAAGGTGCGTATTCAGTGAATGGTCACAAGTTCTTCGCTCCTGCTGAAAGAGATAAGAAAAAAGTAGAGCTAATAACGGGAGAGAAATTCGATAGTACAGGAGGTACTGATCATATATTGGGACAGGAAGCTCTAAGAGCTCTAATTCTTTGGGGGCGAGGTGAAGAGAATGAAACACAGGAAGCTTTGAAAGCACTTTTTTCACTTTTAGAGGTTGAACAGGATTTTGGAACTCCCAGGGAAAGCGGATACTTCTGCTGTGCCAAATGTTCTGTATCCATGCTGAAAACTATATCTGTGGTCAAGACCGATGATTGGGAAGAAACATTGGAAGAAGGTATCAATAAGATTAACCAAAACAGAGATGATGATGGTAGATGGGGTAAGTATCCTTTTTATTATACTCTTCTCGCTTTGTCTGAGATAGAAAACGAAAGTGCTATAGGTGAGCTCAGGTATGCTGCTGAAAACAATGAAAATCTTCTCAAGAGGTATGAAGGAAAAGATGATAGAAAATCGATATTTAGAAAGATAGGATTAGAAACTGCTATATCTGTGATCGAGTAATATAGTTACAGGGTGATCGATTGGATATCGAGGTCGAGGAAAAAGGACCTTTTAAAGTGATAGGTATAGTAGAATGTGGAAGAGCAGAAGATGGTAATGACTGGGTTCCTACGCTTTGGAGTACAGTGTTTGAAAGGATGGAAGAGATAGCACATCTTATAAAGGCAGATAAAACGTTTGAAGCCTGGGGTTTGATGAGTGGAATAGAAAGTTACTTGGGGCCCTGGAAAGACAAAGGTAGGTATCTGGCTGGATTTGAAATCGAAGGTGATATTGAAGCACCTGAAGGATGGACAATTTGGGAAGTACCTGAACAAAAATATTCAGTCGTTGGATGTACCATGGACGGATACATGGATGTGTATGAATACGTGATGGATGAATTTTTACCAGAACATGACTATGAATCAGCTGGAGCCTTTCATGAATTCTATCCTGAGGAATTTGAGGATATAGAAAAAGACACATTGTATCTATACATACCAATAGAGAAAAAAATAAAAAAATGAGCACAGATATTTAATAAAAAAGCATTGGGATACAAATCTTTGAATAGATGATTAAAAACCATTAAACTGAAAACTAATGTTTCACATCAAAAGTGTAATTAGTCACCTTTATATTTTGAAATCCGTGAAAATATATGTCTAAAGAATTGCCTTTAGAAGAGTTAGCTAGTTTACCAGAATTTTATCATCCCGTGGCTTCCCCAGATGGAGATAAAGTTGCATTTTACTACGATAAAAGTGGAAGGAACGAACTTTATGTTTTAGATGTTGATACGGGAGAACTTGAACAGATAAGTGACGGAGAAGTTCCTAAGAACGCGAGATGGCCTATCATGTGGCACCCTGATGGTGATAAGATATATTTCCATAAGGATGATGCAGGGAACGAACAGAACGATATTTATCTAATCGATATAGAAGGTAAAACTGAAGCAGTTATTGAGATGGATGGACAGTGTATCATCAATGATGTAAGTGATGATGGAAAGTACCTATTATTTACATGTGACAGGGATAAGCAGATGAATCTATTTGTTTACGATGACAAAGAAGATACCATACAAAAACTTACAGAATATGAAAAACCAGTGAGTGGAGCAACGATAGATTCTACGAACGAAAAAATAGCCTATACGACCAATGAGTCTGAAGATTTGAAGAACAGAGATGTATATCTATGTGATCTAGATGGCTCGAATAAAAGAAAATTGGATGTAGGTGAAGACGGTTATAAAACCCAGACAGAAGAATGGTCTACAGACGGTAAAAATTTGTTGATACAAGATAACACAACAAACATGGTTCGAGCAGGTATTTATGATATTGAAAAAGAAGAAGTGAATTGGTTAGGCTCAGAGGATTTCGATGAATACCCTTCATGTTTTTCGTTAAAGGGTGATAAAGTATTAGCATTGAGGATGAAAGATGCAACTTGGAGGCCAATTGTATTTGATTTAGATGGATCGATCAGAGAACTAGATATTAAGGAAGGTGTGGGTATGTTTCCACCTTATGGGAGAAGCAATGTATTCACCGACACCGACTCGTTCATCTTAGCCTATACGACTTCGGACAAGAGGAAAGAACTTCTAAAATATGATTTAGATGGTGATGATTACGATGTGATTTTAGAAGCTGAATATGGTAAAATAGATCCAGATTCTTTCGTAGATTCAGAGTACGTCACTTATCAATCGGAAGATGAACTTACAATTGGTGCCCTTTTGTATGATTCAGGTGAAAGACCTTCACCAGCTGTTGTTATGGTACACGGTGGACCAC
>CAZEXI010000074.1:0-7651 GCA_964516805.1 uncultured Thermoplasmata archaeon | reverse complement strand
TACTGAGACAAACATTCTACGAAACTAAAAATTATATGGAAAAAGATGATGATGAAAATGAAGATTTCAAAAAAGAAGCTTTGAAACCAGTTCTTGAGAAGAAGCTCAAAGCGAGGATACACGCACACAGAGCAGACGATATGATCACCGCGATCAGGCTTGCTGAAGAATTCGATTTCGATATGGTTATAGAACATGCTACAGAAGGTCACCAAATAGCAGATTATCTTGCTGAAAAAGATATACCAGCTGTTGTTGGTCCATGTCTGTCAGCTAAGACAAAAAGAGAGACTTCAGATAGAACATTTGAGACACCTGGTGTGCTAGCAGATAAAGGTGTTAAAGTAGCACTGATGACTGACTCTCCAGTTATACCGACCAAATATCTTAACCTGATGGCTGCCTATTCTGTAAGAGAAGGTATGGATGAGGAAGAAGCGTTGAAAGCTATAACCATCAATCCCGCTGAGATCTGCGGAATCGATGATCGTGTTGGTTCATTAGAAAAAGGAAAAGATGCAGACATAGTAGTCATGGACGGCGACCCGTTAGAGATAAAATCAAAAGTAGAAAAGGTTTTCATCGAGGGAGAAGAGATAGACCTGGAAGATCTATAAATTTAATCTTCCTCTTTCGGACAGATCTCAAAACCACATTCCTCTATCTTTTCTAACTGTTCTTTAACCTCTGGGAACCACTGTCCCCATTTTCTAGATATGTGTTCTGTCCAGCTGTAATCATCTAGGGTATATTCTTCTTCTTTATCATCGATCTGGATGGATATCATACCGTTCAGAATCCTATAATAATCTTGCTCTAGGTATCCCTCATCCATCTCTTCCATTGCATCCTCAAGAGTATCGTCATCGACATCTGGATACTCATCTTCGAATAGTGTAAATTCCAAAGGATATCTAGGTCTGGTAGGAGGATATTCTGCAGGATATCCAACAGTCAGCTGAACGAATGGGAATACTCCTTCAGGAAGATTGTACTTTTCTTTGAGCTTATCAGCTTTCCAAAGAGCTCCTCCCAGGTAGCACGTACCCATGTCCAAGCTTTCTGCTGTAGCGACCATATTTTGAGCCATGTAGGAAGCATCCTGCACAGCGAACATCAGTAGCGTTAGATCATTGGTTTTTAGATCCCATCCTCTTTTTTCCATAAATAACTCTAATTTATGTATATCTGCACATATCGTGAATAAAAGGGGTGCTCCAAAGGGAATACTGTCTTTATCCTTTTCTAAAATAACACTGTACAATTGTGAAGAAAAGGCTGCCTGCTGACCTGCTTTGACAATGGTTTCGATCTCCTCATCAGAAGGGGTCTCATCCAGATATTCCCTTATCGATTTGTGATCCAATAAAGATTCTATTACTTCATTTTTCATCATAACTATCACCTCAAATTAAAAAAGAAAAAAGGTATTTGAAAATTGTTTTAGTATTTGTGGCAAGAAACTTTTCTGCCATGTATTTCTTGTAACTCTGGTGGTTCTTCGTCACAGATGTGTCCTACCTTCTCTTTACACCTAGGTGCGAATGGACAACCTTTCGGTGGATTTACTGGGCTCGGTACTTCTCCTTTTAGAGGTTGTTTTACTTTCTGATCTGGGTCAGGTTGTGGTACTGATTCGAATAAAGCCTTCGTATAAGGATGATCTGGATCTTCGAAAACATCATCCGTCTCTCCGACTTCGATCAATCTTCCCAGATACATCACAGCTATTCTATCACTAATCGCTCTCACAAGATTGATATTGTGTGAGATGAACATGTAGGATACATCGAACTTACGCTTAGCTCTATCGAGCAATTTGAGTATCTTCGATTGTACAGATACGTCAAGAGCTGACGTTGGTTCATCTAACACGATAAAATCTGGTTCAAGACAAAGTGCTCTAGCGATACAAACTCTTTGTTTCTGACCTCCGCTCAATTCGTGCGGATACCTGATCATGTGTTCTGCTTTTAGACCCATCGTATTCAATATGTCGATGATCCTTGCGATCTTCTCATCACCTGTTGCTATGTTGTGTATCTCTAAAGGTCTGCTTAGATGGTCAAAAACTGTCATCTGAGGATTCAATGAGGCAGCTGGATCCTGGAAAACTATATTCATCTTCTTCCTATAAGATCTCAATTCTTCTCCTTCGATCGAAGTAACATCTTCACCTTCAAAGAAGATCTTCCCAGATGTTGGATTGAGTAATCTCAGTATCGTTCTTCCTAAAGTTGTCTTTCCGCAACCACTTTCTCCTACTACTCCTAAGGTTTCTCCGTACTCAACATTGATGTTCACATCATCCACTGCTCTTACTGCTCCTCTCTTGGATTCGAAGTATTTCTTTAAATTCTCTGTCTCTACGATATTTTTAGAATTCATTGTACTTCCTCCCAGAAGTGACAAGCGACTTTATGATTTGGTCCTGTTTCTTCTAATGGTGGTTTCTCATCGATACATTTCTGTTTGGCGTATTTACACCTTGGATGGAATCTACATCCTGATGGTGGGTTTATCAATCTTGGAACCGTTCCTTCGATTGTTACGAAATCTTCTAAATTCTGTTTAATACCAGGAACTGAATTGATCAATCCTCTAGTGTATGGATGTTGAGGATTATTGAATATCTCATGTACCTCACCACTCTCAGCGATCTGTCCAGCATACATAACAGTAACTGTATCACATATCTCTGATACCACAGCCATGTCATGGGTTATGTATAATATAGACAATCCAACTCTCTCTTGTAATTCCTCTAAAACTTTTAGGAATTGTGCTTGTGTTGAAACATCTAGTGCAGTCGTTGGTTCATCAGCGATCAATAAATCTGATTGACAAGCAAGCATCATAGCGATCATTACTCTCTGCTTCATCCCACCGCTGAGTTCGTGTGGGAATTTATCGTATATATCACCTGGATCAGGCAGTTTAACTCTCTCGAATTCATCCAGAACTAACTTCTTGGCCTCCTTCTTGTTCTCTGTCTGATATAATAGAACAGATTCGCCTACTTGATTTCCTGCAGTATAAACTGGATTCAATGAAGATACTGGATCCTGGAAGATCATACTTATCTCGTTACCTCTGATCTCTTTTCTTACCTGTTCTTCTTTCATCGTAAGTAAATCTCTGCCTTTGTATATTATCTCTCCACCACGTATGATCGCGTTTTTATCGAGTAACCCTAGTGTTGCTAGACTTGAAACCGATTTTCCACATCCTGTTTCTCCTATCAATCCATGTATCTCTCCTTCTTTTACATCTATATTTATGCCATCTAATGCCTTAACTAATCCTTCTTCAGTACTAAAATCAAGTTGAAAATCCTTGATCTGTAGTATCGGTTCTGCCATCTATGATTCACCTCTTGTCATCGGATCGAGTGCATCTCTTAGTCCGTCGCCCATGAAGTTGAAGCCTAAGACTGTGATAACTATCGCTAATCCTGCAAATGTTACCATCCAAGGATCGAACAGCATGTACGTCTGACCTTTACTTACAATTCCGCCCCAAGATGGAGCTGGTGGTTGAATACCTATACCAAGATAACTCAAAGCAGCATCATAAAGAAGGGCTGCTGGCATCTGTATAGTAGCTACAACAACGATCGAAGGGAGTACATTCGGAAGTAGATACCTAGTTATGATGTTGAATCTGCTTTCACCTATAGCTTCTGCGGCCTCTATGAATCGTTCCTGTTTCAGGGATAATATCTCACCCCGCGTAACTCTAGCAAACCGCGTCCACATTATCAAGCCTACTGCTATCACAACCGGCCATTGTCCATAACCCATCGCTGCAGCGAATGCTACTGCAAACACAAGTATAGGGAACGACAAAAATGTATCAGTCAAACGCATTATCACTTCGTCAACAGCTCCACCGAATGATCCAGCGATCAAACCTAATGATACTCCGATACCACCTGCTAAGGCAACGATCCCTAAACCTATCAGTAAAGCATTTCTAGCTCCGTAAAGCAGTCTAGATAATAGATCTCTTCCAAGGTAATCAGTTCCTAAAAGATGATCGGAAGAAGGATCTTCTAGTTTTCTCTGAATGTTTTGTTCTAATGGGTCATACGGTGCAACTAATGGGGCAAAGATAGCCATTATGACTAATGCCAACGTTATGCCCGCACCTACTAACGCAAGTTTGTTCCTCTTAAATCGAAGCCATACAAGATGAAATTGGCTAGTCTTCTTTTGTTCAAGATCAGCAAGTTCAGCTTCTAGATCTACACCTTCTGTGCTTAAGTATGAATCTTCATCGATATCGTTTTTATCTGCCATTTTATCGACCTCCTTTGCCTTCAATGTCTATCCTTGGATCAACGTAGGTATAAGTTATATCTGCCAGTAGATTGGCTATTATAGCTGTTAATGAGATCAGTAAAACAGCTCCCTGTATAACTGGGAAATCTCTCATCCTTACACCTTCAACGATCAATCGACCCATGCCTGGTAGACTGAAAACGGATTCTGTTATCATAGCTCCAGAGAACAACCAAGGTAATCTTAGAGCGATAACAGTAACTACTGGTATCAAAGCATTCCTTAGACCATGTTTTATTATCACAATATTATTAGATAATCCCTTTGTTTTGGCCGTTTTGATGTAATCTTTGTTTAATACATTCAGCATGCTGGATCTGGTTAATCTGGCTATTATTGCCTGCAATCTCAAACCTAGAACTAAAGCAGGTAATATCAGGTATTCGAATCCATCATAACCTCCGATCGGGAACCATCCTAGCCTTAATGCAAAGATCAGTAAAAACATGACTCCCAACCAAAAGCTTGGTATAGATCTCCAGAAGAGTGCCTGAACTGTTACAATGTAATCCACAATCGTATTATGTCTTAAGGCACCCAAAACGCCCATAGCCACACCCAAAACTATTGAAAATAATAAAGCTGAACCCATAAGTTGAAGCGTCAGAGGAACACGATCGATCAATATCTCCGTCACCGGTTGATTATATCTTATCGAAGTTCCCCAATCTCCTTTAAATATACCTGTCATCCAACTGATATACTGTTGGTAAACAGGTTCATCTAATCCATGGGTTTGGATAAAATCATTTATCGCTTGTTCAGTGGCTTTAGGACCTAACATCCTAAGGGCAACTTTTTCTGGACCCTCTGCGCTGATATGCATCAAAGAAAAAACAACAATGGTCGCTAGTAGTATGACTGGTATACTTCTAAGAACTCTCTTTACAATAAAACGTCCTCTTTTACTTTTTATATACTTCTCTAGCATGTTATATCACTTTTTAAAAAATAAATAAAAAAGGGTTTTGATTTAGTCTTCTAGTGTCCATTCATTTACTCTTAGTAAAGGTCCTGCCCCACCAAAGGTGTTCCAGGAATCTTCAGGAACTGTTAATGACTTATGATATGCTCTCGTTGCTCTTGTTACATACATTGAATATATTGCCATGTCTTCATCAACGAGTATCTTTTGTGCGTCTCTGTATAATTGATTTCTCTCCTGAGCATCTACTGTGGATATAGCTTGATTTACCTTTTCATTATATTCTGTACTGTTGTACCATCCAGCGTACCAGTTCCATTCCGATGTAGACATGTATAGATTTAGAAGTGAGAAAGCACTAGCGCTTCCGAACCAACCAGAATAACTAACTGGTGCTTCACCGGCTTGGACTGCACTGATGAATTCGCCCCATTCAAGGCTGACTAGTTCCATGTCAAATCCTGCATCCTCTACCTGTGACTGTACAACTTCCATCTCATCTGCCCTTTCGTCGTTAGGTACGTAGAGTTTTGAGCTTATTCCGTCTGGATATCCTGCTTCTTCGAGTAAATCTTTTGCTTTCTGAATATCCCTTTCATAAGAGTTAACGTCTGCATGTGCAACATGGTTAGAAGGAATCGGTGATCTAGTGTTATCAGCTAGCTCAGTTCCTCTTACGGCTGCGATTACATCATTGGCATTAACAGCATAAGCAAATGCTTTTCTAACTTTTACATCGCTCCAAGGCAAGTCAGGATCATTCTGTTTGAATCTTATAAAGTTTGAACCCATCTCTAGGAAAGATCCAACTTTGACGTCTCCGCCTTCCTGTTTCAGTTGTTTCCATTTGGTTGGTGAAATCCTAGCCATGTATTGTACTTCGCCACCTTTTAAGGCCATCACAGCTGTATTTTCTTCACCGTAGAATTTGAATCTGACATTGGGTATATTTACATCACCGTTGTAATCTTCGTATTCTTTCAGTTGTATGTGAGAACCTCTTTCGTATTTTACGAATTCGTAAGGTCCGCTGCCTATCAAATTATCTTCGAATTTATCCCATCCGTTTTCTGTGATGTAGTCTTTAGGACAGATATTCAGTTCAAATGCTTCTTTTTTAAGGATTGCTACATCTTTGCTATTCATATACATTTTTACTGTATATTCATCTGCAGCTTCAACACTTTCTACATTTGCCGTATCGGCCATCCTTGGTGAAACTGGTGCATCTGGTAGATCTGATTTGTTCATTATTGTATTCATGGTGAAGACTATGTCTTCTGCAGTCAATTTTTCTCCATTATGGAATTTTATACCCTCTTCTATTTCGAAGGTATACTCTAGACCATCATCGCTTACGGTATAGCTTTCAGCTACAGCATCTCCACCACAATTTGTTTCTCCATTAGGATTATTTCTAATCAATGGTTGGAATATCTGTGCGAAAATGTAATCCGAATATACATCCGTAAAGGATATCGGATTTGTCGATTTCGGTTCGTGGGTCATAGCAATAACCACTTCTTTTCCCTCAGTGTCATCGTCTTCGGTACACCCTGTAATCGTTAGAGTGGTCATTAAAAGGACCACCACTAAAAGTACAGAAAATACTTTCTTATATTTTGTTTTCATTTGGTACCAACTCTTGAATTCAAAAAAACTTTATCTTTATTAAAGGTTACGCAAGGTTAAATAAACTATATATGACTATATACCCACAATAGAATATCTAGTTATCTTTTATTATATATTGGCTATGCGTAATTAATTTATATATATTTAATTAACAAATTACTTAATAAATAATTTTTTGAATTAATATACTTATCCAATTAAATGTTGGTCAGCTCACAAATTTCAATCAATAGTAGAATAGAATCATCACACGATGAATAAAAAATCTATCTCTTAATGGAATCTGTCCAGAATTATTAAAAAGAGCCACTGGCGGGAATTGAACCCGCGACCTATTCCTGTTTGTGTGGTTTCCCACTTACCAAGGAATCGCTATACCCCTAAGCCACAGTGGCATTTTGCTCTGCAAAATCCCACTTGCTCGCAAAAAATAAACATTTTTTGCTCACACAGTGGCATTACGAGGAAAGTAATAAACTTTCCTCGAATCGAATGAATACTCTGTATTCATGTAGATCCTGAGAGTTCTTATTATTCTGCTCTGCAAAATCCCACTACTTCAGAACTTTACTGAGCAGTTGGTATCCAATCTTCTTATCAATCATGTTTATCGAGATTAGATATTAATGTTTTTCGTCTTTCAACGCCTCATAATTCCATCTATCCTTCACTTCTTCCACTTTTTTCTTGTAAACTCTCTCACTTATCTCGCCTTCAGCCAATTTGATATCGTAGTTTTCTATCTCAT
>CAZEXI010000073.1:0-7821 GCA_964516805.1 uncultured Thermoplasmata archaeon | reverse complement strand
TCATCCGGTGAGGTGATCTCTGTAACTCCTACATCATCGGTCGCCATCGGTTTATTTCCTTGTTTCAAATTAATGCTCATAGAATTGCCAACAGACGCATCATAACCTGGGTCTTCATCCAAATAATGTGCTGTTATAGTATCATTATGAGATACATGCAGTACACCAGGCTTATCTGTCAGATTTGTCGTGATATTACCTGTAAACACTCCTTCACCAGTCTCGTTAAGTTCAACTATTTCTCCAGATGGTTCAGTAGTACTCGTAATTTCGAGGTCATAACTACCTTTTCCTTTTAAATCGATATCGCTCAAGGAAATCTTGACAGTACTATTTGCCTGATATTCCTTTTTATTCAATGTCAGAGTAGCATTTTTACCTCCAATCGTAGGTGTGTTGAAGGCTGCTAGAGCATAAGTTTGATCTACCTCTGGTGTTGAAGGTACAACATCTTCAACAACATTTTTTGCTACTACTTCTACTGTGTAAGTACCTGTTTCCAATTCTGATTTTGGTATGAATACATTCTCTATATTGTTTCGGTCATCGTTGTTATCTCTATCTGTATCGAAAGTCTCGCTTATTTTTCCGTTTCCAGATACAGACATACCGTTTTCAAATGCATTACCATACCACATGTCACCACTTGGGTCTTTGACTTTTAACCATAGGTCATTTTTCAATGCAGGATTACTTTCTGTACCACTATCAGGAGCTCCTGGAGCGTCAGTATATGCTAAAGTAATATTCAATGGGTGTTCCTGATCCGCCACTCTAATATCATATGAATCAGACTGTCCTGTTTCTAGGTTATTTGGTCTATCCCAAACACTCCAGCCTGGATACATGTCATCACTTACAATAGGTGGCAAGAATACTCTACCCCATCCTTCTGCAGGATTAGGTATTGGTTCTGTATTACCTTCCTCATCATTCATATCTTTTGCTGCATTTATCATTAGAGCTTTTATCATCTCTGGACTTGGTCTTTCTTCATAACTCTCCTGATACCAGCTAGCTATGACTGCGCCAGCACCAGCTGCTGTCGGACCTGCTTGAGACGTACCGCTACACCATTCGTATCTACTATCTTCAGAATATAATCCATATAGATTAGAACTAGATAACTCTGGTGTAGAAGTTGAAAGTGTGGCTTCTCCTGGTGCAGCTACATCTGGTTTAACTCTACCGTCCATCTCAAATCCTTTTGAGCTGAAATCAGCTATATTAGCAGGATTTGAAACGTCAGTATCTGTATTACCATACTGAGTTGCATCTGGCATGTAATTCTGAGAAGCACCAACAGCGATTGTATTTTTAGCTGTAGCTGGGCTTGTGATCGCATTAGCTGAACCACCGTTACCAGCGGATACAAATATACTCATCGGTTGATTACCATCTTCATTAGGATTTGCATCGATAACCGCATTATCATATGCTGTGTCTGTTTCTGCGTATTGACTATCTCCTCTAGATTCACCCCAGGAGTTTGTGCTTATATAAGCGTCACCTTTAACTTTACCATCAGCTGGAATATCATAATAATCACTCGGTAAATCACCTGAACCTCCATTATCAAATATTTGTGAGGCCCATAAATCAGCTTCTGGAGCTGAACCTTGTCCAACATAGAAATCTGTCCATCCATCATAGGTTACTCCAGTTCCTTCGTAAGTATCTCCTGTAGCGAGTCCTGCACAATGAGTACCGTGTCCGTGATCATCAAACCAACCGTTCACTGTAGAACCCAGGTCAGTTCCACCTTTTACTCTTCCAGTGAAATCTGGGACACCAGCATTAGGTGTTGATCCATCACCAAGACCGGTATCGGCTACTTGGATTGTAAATCCTTGACCTTTATAACCTAACTGATTAGCATAGCTACCGTATTCACCTTCACCTCTGTATGGTGCGTTTCCTGGTTCATTTTGATTAAAGAATCCACCAACTATCTGAGTTCCAATCTCATCTTTCAATTCTTTCTTTTTGTAGGGTGCGATCCTTAAAACATCTGGATTTTCTGCTATCTGTTTTATATCTTGTTTGCTCTTTGTCTCTATCATCACTTTATACTCGCCAGAATGTAATTTAGTGTATGCATTGACCTTTTCGATGCTAGAAACTATAGATGTTACTGAGGAAAAAGATGTTTGTCCGTCAATAAAGACCTTCACTTTATGTGCTTTTTCAATATTCTTTGCCTGTTTTATTTCCTCATCTATCTTATATCCTGGGTGATAAATTCCTGTCCAATCGACGAACTCTAATGAGCTGACATCTTTTCTCATATCTGGTGTCATTTTCACTAGGTAAGCGTAATTGGGTACGTATTCTAAAACTCTTACACCCATGTTTTCTAGTTTTGCTCTCCATTCTGGATTTATAGGTCCGAGCATATGGACTATGTACGTTCCCTCGGTTTTAGGTTCATAACCTTCTGATTTGAGAGAAAGACTTGGTTCTTCCTCAGTAAAATCAAATTTGTGTCCTTTTACCGATATAACAGTTCGATCATTTAGAGGATCGTAATCAATTCCCTTCTCTTCCAAAATGTTCTGTTCTGCTTGGTCTCCTTTTATCAAAACATAATTATTGTACCTGTCCATCACTTTAAATCCCGCTTCATTAATCAAGGATATATCCTTGATATCTTTTGTATTAACAAGTATTATCTTAGAGCTTCCTTCTTCGGTATGTGATCCTGTATTCACTAAGGCACCTGCAGCACTAGTTAATATAGAAAAAACTAGTATTGCTACACATACAAATGCCGTAACCTTTTTTATTTTCTTTTCATTCATATTTCCACTCATTTAATTTTTTCTTCAATTTCATGTTTCTTTTCAAATATTTTAACCAGTGGGGAGTTCGTCATTTAGCTTATTCTTATTCAATAAAATTGGACATCCCTTGTTTCAACGATATAAATATCATAAATATTCCAAGAACCTTTTTTACAACCGTTTTCACTGTCCTTCACCGACGAACTCACCTTTGGTTTTCACACCTTTACTTCATTATTTGATATATTAGTATTAAGTGCACATTTGCGGTAAATCAGGGTAAAATTTAATTACAGATAAATATTTACCCAGACTGAAATGGATACAACAATTAAAGAAAGAATATTACTGCACCTTGATAATTATGCTCACAAAAGCCTGAAGAGAAAAACATCTTTTTATGTTTCTCAAAAAGGTATTTCCGAGGCAGTGAGTGGAAGTAGAAGCAGAGTCAGTAGAATTCTTAGAGAATTGAAAAAAGATGATCTGATCAAAATTAAAAAGAAATATATTAATGATAGTAAAAATCGTAAACAAAACGCTTATTATCTTACAAATAAAGGTAAAGAAAAAGCAAGAGATCTTAAAAATGAACTAAAGAAAGAGAAAGTAAAAGTTCAAATCGATAATGAAAGTAAAAAATTAAAAATCGAGCAGGTGATGAGTGAGATAAATGACGAAAATCCTCTTTTAAATATTTCAGTAAAATTAAAAAATAAAGATATTCTAAATATTAGTAGTAAAAGCAATAAAAATAAAATGGATTTCGTTAATAGGAAAAAAGAATTCGATAGTTTAAAAGCAAAACTTGAAGAAGTAAAAGATGAAAATACTCGCGCTGTATTTATAAATGGAGAAGCTGGCTGTGGGAAAACAACTCTTGTCATGAAATTTAAGGATTACATAAAAGAACAAAATATTTCATTTCTTGAAGGGAGAGCTTATACCGAAAGTAGTGATTTTTATCTACCATTGAAAAATGCTTTTAGAGATTACGAAAATAAAGATGAATACTCTTTAAACTCTATTTTAGAACTCGATATAGGGAAAAAGGAAATAGAAAAAATAGATGACTCAAATGTAATTGAAGCTAGTAAACGTTCAGTATTTTTTGATTTTAAAGAGAAAATCAAAGAAATCACTCAAGACAAACCAATTGTGTTATTTATAGATGATCTACAATGGGCAGATAATGCTACTCTTGATTTAATTAATTATCTTTTACATAATCTACATGACGCACCTATTTTCTTTATATGTGCATACCGAACAGAAGTAATAGAAAAAAAACAAAAAATTAAAGACGTAATTAATAGACTTTCAAGACATGATAAATTTGAAACGATGAAGCTAGAACCTTTTAATTGGGAAAATACTAAAAAAATGATTGATGCTTTAATCAATACAAATAAGAGTCCTCAAAATTTTATTGACCTGATATATGATAGATCAGAAGGTAATCCATTATTTATAAAGGAATTCATAAAGCTTTTAGATGACGAAAATTTGTTACCAATCCATACCTCAGAATACCCAACAGAGAAAAGAGAAGTTGAAATTCCACAATTGATCGAAGGTGTATTAAAACGAAGAGTAGAAATACACTTATCCGATGAGGCTTTGAATATAGCACAGGTAGGCAGCGTTATAGGGGAAGAAATACCTTTTGAATTGTTGAATCAATGTTTGAATATGGACGAAGTCGAGCTATTAGATACTATAGATGAATTGTTGTCCTTAAAAATATGGTATGAAAATAATAATAAATATGAATTTTCGCATAATTTAATAAATGAAGTTGTATATGATGATCTACCTTTAATTAAAAAACAAAGACTTCACAAGATTGTTGCTGAGAATATTAAAAATCTATATGAAGATGAGATAAAAAATTATTATTCAGACATAGCTTTCCATTTTGAACGAGCAAATAAAAAAGAAAAAGCTGTTAAGAACTACATAAAAGCTGGAGAAGAGGCAATAAATCTTTATGCATTTGACGATGCTATCCAAATCTATGAAAAAGCACTAGATATATGTAAAGAAAAGGACAGGATCAAGATTCTTAAAAAGTTAGCAAATGCTAATAAAATAATCGGGAATTATGAGGATGCTATTAACCTTTTTTATCATATCCTAGAAAATGCAAATGAAGATCCAACTAAATTAGATGCAAGAGTTAAACTAGGTAATATATTTATAAACCAAGGTAAATTTGATAAAGCTTTGAATATGGCTGAAGAGGGTTTATCTAATCATAATGAGAAAGATAAATATTACTGTAGATTAAAAAGCATAGAAGGACAAGTTTACACTAGAAAAGCTAGTTATGATAAGGCAAAAGATATGTATAATATGGAAAGAAAAGTTGCTAAAAAAATAGAAGATGATAAAGAATTAGCACAATCATTTCATCATCTAGGTGCTGTTGATATACATAAAGGTGACTTAGAGAGTGCAAAAAAATCGTTGAAAAAATCCGTTGAAATAAGAGAAAAAATGAGAGACGAAATTGCTTTAGCTGAATCTCTGAATAACCTTGGAATAGCCTATGAAAAAATAGGTAATTATGACAAGGCCTTTGAATATTTCAAACGAACACTAAAAATAGAAAAAAAGATAGGTAATGAGCCGAATATAATGAAGACTTTAAACAATATGGGAATTTACTCAAAGATTAAAGGTAATATCGAAGAAGCTTTAGAATATTACAATGAAAGTCTATCTATCGCAAATAAAATCAATGATAAACCAGGCATGGCAAAATTGAACGTGAATATCGGAATAATAAGAGGATCGCTTGGTGATCAAGAAAAGGCATTAGATCATTTAAACAAAGCGTTAGATATAGAAAGAGAGATCGAAGATAAATCAGGTATTGCTGGAACTTTAGATAATATAGGAACAATTTATCAGCACAAAGGAGAATTTGAAAAAGCGTTGGATTTTCATAAAAGAAGTTTAGAAGTCGGTGAGGAAATAGGAGATAAAAATAGTATTGCAGGTAGCCTATATAATCTTGGTTCAGTCAATGATAAAAAGTGTAATTTTGAAAAAGCACTAGAATATTATAGAAAATCATTAGACATTATTAATGAAACAGGGAATAAACGTTTAGAAACCTATATCTACACTGGTTTTTCTGAAACTTACATTCATTTACAAAAATACAACAAAGCTGAAGAAAATGCAAAAAAAGCACTTCAGTTAAGTAAAAGTATCGGATTAGATAATGGTTTGGCAGCAACAAAAAGGTACTTAGGTAAAATACATGTTCAAACTGATTCCTTATCAAAAGCTGAAAAAGAATTGAATGAAGCTATTGAATTGGTAGAAAATTCTATTGATAAATCTGAGAAATACAAAATCTACTACGAAATGGGTAAAATCTACAAAAAGAGAAATAAAAAACAAAAAGCTAAGAAATACTTACAAGAAGCTGCCGATAATTTTAAAGATTATGAGATGCAGTGGTGGACAGATCAGTGTGAAAAAGTTTTAGAAGAATTAAAGAAAAATTAAAACATTATTTTATGATTTCAAGAAAGATGGAATTTCAAAAACCATAATATAAATCCTCTTTTCAAAAAATGTTTAACCCTATTATATGATGTTAACCTAACATTGTTATTAAAGCCATAATTAATAATGGATAACGTGTAGAGACGAACCATTTAGGCATATTTTTTGCAGCTTTTTTACATGATTTTTCAATGTTAGGTCTTTCTCCTGCAACATAGATGGAAATGCCTGTCTTTATTATAATTAAAACATTGATAATCCCTGCTAAAATAAAAAATATAGTGCTGTATAAATTATATGAAGACCAGCCTAATATGATTGGTTTTAAGATAACTCCAACAACTGCTGTTAATCCACCAATAAGTGTAAAAAGGAGCGCTATCTTCATAGTACCTCTTAACTCAAATAAATGTGCCCATGTTTTGATCCCTTCGCTCTTATCTTCACTATAATCCTCACAAGTGTTTACTAATGTGATACCCTCGTTTAATAAAGCATATCCAATAGTAAATATCAAAATATACCAAGACAAAGAATTGTTGAAGATAAACCATCCTCCAAGTAATGGAAGAGTATAAAGACCGATTAGAACCGGTAATGGACTGAGAAAACCTCTTTTCTTTATCCTTATCGGATTTGCAGAATAGATATAACCCATTAAAAATCCGGATAGGGCTGAAATAGACGTCAGAATATAACCCATCATCATCAGTATGGAAATCAAACCAAATATCAATACACTTTCAGTCAATATTATTGCCTTAACCTTAGTTTTTCCCAAATTTAAAAGACTCTTACTCATGTATGATTTGTATTTTTGATCAATATTAATATCAAACAAACAATTTATGTTACAAGCAAACGTGATTAATAAAAAATATAACGCTAGATAAAGGACTGCTGGAACAGAAAATAAAGCCATTACAGAAGAAGAACCAAGAATCAATCCAAGTAAAGGATGAGGAGGAGTTCCAATCTGGATCTTAGCTCTGCTTATTACCAAGAAATCCTTAATCTCAGATGGTATGTGCTTCATTTTCTATATCCTGCTCATCTATCTTAACTAATAAACAATATATAAAATTTAAACTTGCGATTTCTGTGATAACCTCATCAATCAAATCTATAAAAATAAAATTTTAAATCATAGAAAAGTTTTTAATTTTTACTTCTGTATAGAATTATCAGAAATACAGATATCAGCAAGCATAGTATCGTAAAGGATGGTGAATTATCAGATACTTTATTGTCTTCCTTTACTTTGATTCTAATGATATCTGTATCCTTATTATCTGCTTCATCGGTTACGGTCAACGTCACTTCATAGGTTCCTTTTTCATCGAATTCATGATCTACTGTTTCACCTGTAGCAGTTGTACCATCATCAAAATCCCATTCATAATTGGTGATTCCTCTATTATCAGATGAGCCTGAAGCATCAAAAGTTACTTGTTCATCGACTTTCACTGTTCTATTTTCACCAGCATCCGCTGTAGGTGGAGTTGTATCTTCCTCA
>CAZEXI010000072.1:0-7989 GCA_964516805.1 uncultured Thermoplasmata archaeon | reverse complement strand
TACAATGTCTTCAGATTTTACATCTAATATTTTGAGATGCGGTAACTCTACTATCTTCTCAACTTCATCCAAAGCTTCTTCTCTACTTGCCTCACGAGAAATGATCCAAGTTACTTCATCTAGAGTCAAGGCAGATGTAGCCACTTCGATCTTCCCTTTGACCATCTTCCTCAACCAATCAGCTGAATTCTCTGATTTATCTCCTACGTATAAGGCAGGTAAGATGAAGACATTGCTATCAAAATAGTACAATTCAATCACCGAATTGTGAGTAGTACTCTTTATCCCAATCGATCTCTTCCGGTTCTTTCTTTTTCTCTATCTCAGACAAGTATTCATCCAAGATCTCATCGCCTTCCTTCGACTCGATAATTATCTTGTCGTCTTCTACTCGAAAAGATACGGTCTCTCCAGAATTCAAGTTGAACATCTCCCTTATCGGTTTTGGGATCACAACTTGACCCCTTTCACCTATCTTCGATTGCAATCTTATCATTCATATCACAATATATGATATTTTCATACCAATTAATAAAACTTTTCGATGAAATACCCACATATCGGAAATCACCTGCTTTATCATCATCGCTCAAGGATGACCAGATTTCAACCAATAAAACTACTCAAACCCACGTCTCTGCGCGTTAATAAATATCAGCAAAAAGCAATCATTCATGATTAAACACATACCAACCGCTCATCCAACCAGTCCTATTCTCATCACCGTAACCGGTTCGATCCAAACTGGTAGTTATAATACGACCAACTTGACTAAGTGTCACATCGACTGTTCGTATTTGTTAAGTTTGCTTATCTTTGTTCATCATTAATATACTTATTGACGATCTGCTCAATATACCATCATGCAAATTAGGATAAAACCGCTTTTAACGATAACATCAGTTACGATAAATAAGTCAAAACGTACACATTACTCCTTCTTCCATTCCTCATAAACAGCTTCAAAGGCGTCCAACTTCCTCTCAGGTATGGGTTCCCATCCTCGAGCATCGCTGTTCTCTGCCAAGAACGCTTTCTTTCCCTGCATACCTCTGGACAACATGTTCAATGTTCGGTTGTCTTCATCCTCTCTCCAGATGTCTAAACTTTTGTCTGGAGTCCAACTAGATGTTCTTAAGTAAGACCTCCTGTCACTCATCTTTAATTCACTGGGAAGCACGATATCGTCATCAACTTTAGAGATGAGATCACCAAGCTTTTCCAAACGTAATTCATTACCACCTAACTTTCGGTATCCCATGAATTCTATATCCATGCCGTACAGCATCAGTTCGTCCAAACCTCGCAGCCATTTAGCCACCTTACCCACACTGATGAACGGTAGATCAGCCAGTGCCATCATCACAGAATTGTTAACAGCGGTCCAAACAGGTATACCAACGATATCCTCAACACCATCAAGTGTCAATTTACCTGAAAATGCATCACGTACAGCTTTCTTGGCCTCTCTCAATCCAAGCAAATAGTTGATGAACTGAACACCCTCACCTCTCTGAGCTTTATACAAGTGAGGTGTTGTGGGCTCTATCTCTTCCATCGCAGTATTCTCAACATTAGAAAACAGTACAGCTTCTCCATCCACGTACACTTCATCGTAACCCTCTTCCTTCAAGATCCCTGGGATCACTGGATCATACGCCAATTCAGGCAGCCAAAATGTCTTAGGTTCTATACCAAACACTTCTTCCTTCTTCTCTCTATCTTTCCTAACCTGCTCAGCGACTCTGTCCAATTCCAACAGCGGAAGGATCGCATGTGTATACGAAGTACCTGTTAATTCGATCAACCCTCTACCTATACCATCTTTTATCTTATCTAAAAGCTCATCAGGAAGGTACTGCAGAGTAAAACCAGTTATGTTCAAAGCGAACTTGATTTCATTCTTCAGCAAAAAATCAATAGTAGGCACATACGACCTCTCTATGATCTCAGGTATCTCACTCTTCGACAACTCAGCATACTGCAGATTTCCATGAAATATGAACGAATAGGACATCTCGATCAGTCCTCAACAACCTTTACACCATCTGATGGTTCGACTATAAAATAATCGGCTTTCTCATGATCGTATTTCTCTTCATACTCATCGAACACTTCCTCAGCGAATTTTTCAGAACCCTCACCATTCCAAAGAGCGATAGCTGCACCGCCCCATCCAGCACCGGTCAATCTTGCTCCCAAAGCACCTTTCTCTACCGATTTCTCGACAATAAAATCAAGCTCTTCACAACTAGCCCCATAGTTCTCAGCGATATCTCTATGAGCCTCTATCAATATCTCGCCAACTTCCTCAAGATCACCCGAACTCAATGCTTTCTCAGTCTCAAGAACTCTATCGTTCTCTCTCACAACATAACCAAGGCGTTTTTTCTCCAGCTCGGAAAGCCCTTCTAAATCATCTAAATTCAATCCCTTAGAATTATCCATACCGAGCTTATCGAGAGCTGTTTCAACCGTCTCTCTTCTATCATTGTACTCGGAAGACTTAAGCTCTCTCTCTACACCTGTATGGAATACTACCATATGCAGATCTTCGGGAAATCCTACAAGATCGTATTCAAGTGTATCAGTATCCAGCATCATCGCATGACCTTCCTCACCCATTGAGATCACGAACTGGTCCATGATCCCACAGGAAACACCTACATAATTGTTCTCAACCCTTTGACACAGCAGTGCCTTCTCCCTACCAGAAAGACTCAGATCGTACAGTTCATCCAACAGTGTCATGACACCTAACTCAAAACTTGCAGAGGCACTCAGACCTGAACCTATCGGTAGTTCACCTTTAAAGGAAGCTTTCACACCTCCAACAGAATAACCTTCTTCATCAAGCACAGAATACACACCTTTCACGTGATCTATCCAGTCATCCTCTTTCTCTTTATCTCCAACATCGAACTGCTTTCTCTCAGAGTATGCTTCAGAGAACAGATCGACTGAATCGTGCTTCCAGCCCTCCACAACAGTATAAAGATCAACAGCCATGGGCATGACATAACCACCTGTGTAATCAGTATGTTCTCCTATCAAATTTACTCTCCCTGGAGACAATATCTTAACCATCACACATCCACCTCTCTCAGTTCTTCAGCCTTCTCCTCAGCTAAAGCATTGTTGATATAAGTTCCAGCACCGAGTTCACTCCCTGCCAGGTACTTCAACTTACTCTCAGTACGATATGGTGGATAGAACTCGATATGAAAATGAGAGTAGTCTTCCCCACTTCCATCAACCGGCTGTTGATGTATGGCCATGACGTAAGGAAATTCGAATCCGAAAAGACCATCATACTTTCCTAACAATTTCTTCAATATTCTACCTAGATCTCTCTCTTCCTTCTCACTGAACTCAGCTAAAGAAGGTATGTGCTCATCAGCATAAACGTGAACCTCATATGCATATCGGGCAAAGAAAGGAACGAAAGCTGTAAATGAATCGTTCTGCAGCACTACTCTCCTACCATCTTCCTTCTCTTTCTCTAGTACTTCACAGAACAGACATCTACCTTCTTTTTCCAGATACTGCTTACTTGATTCCAACTCGGTCCCCACAACAGGAGGAACGAATGGATAGGCGTAAATCTGACCGTGGGGATGCTCCAACGTCACTCCAACTTCTTCACCTTTGTTCTCAAATATGAATACATAATCCACAAAATCCTTCTTCCCCAATTCCACGTACCTGTCTTTCCACACTTTAACCAATTTAACGAATTTACTCAAAGGCTCTTCAGACATAACGCAGTCGTGATCAGATGTAAAAAGTACTACCTCACACAACCCTTCAGCATCATCCACTCTATAAAGCTCATCACTTTCAACTTCAGGAACCGGTGCTTCATCAATAAGAGAAGGAAACTTGTTCTTCACAACAGCGATATCGTAATCTTTCCTAAGATCCTTATCAAAATCAGGGTCTTCCTCAGGACAGAACGGACAGTAGTCCTTGGGAGGCTTGTGTGTCCTATCCTGACGGTGAGTTGCAGTTATTATCCATTCCTTCTGAAAAGGGTCCCACCTCAGTTCAGACACGCTACTCATCCTCCTCTAGATCATCATCAGAAAAATCATAATATATCACATAAACACCGTTGTCTCTTTCAATACGTTCCTTCTCCATCTTACTACCACCTTATTCAAAAACACTATTGAAATCGAAAATATATTCAAATAAAATAAATCTTTTGAAAATTTCTCATCAAAATCACTATATAATCTGAACACATGAAAACACCGATGATCGATTTTCATGATTTCATCTTCGGTACGGCCACTGCTTCACATCAAATAGAAGGAAACAATAAGTTCAACGACTGGTGGGATGCGGAAAAGACCAATAAACTTGAATTCAAGTCCGGTAAGGCTTGTGACCACTGGAACAGGTACAAGGAAGACATAGAACTCATGGATAAACTGAACTACGATACATACAGATTCTCGTTAGAATGGAGCAGGATATTTCCAAGAGAAGGAAAAATAAATAAAAATGCGTTAGAAAGATATCAAGAAATAATCGATTTACTGAATCAAAAAGATATCACTCCTATGGTGACCCTTCACCACTTCACATTACCAAAATGGTTCACGGAAAAGGGAGGGTTCGCTAAAGACGATAATCTGATATACTGGAGAGCATACGTTAACACTGTTAAAGAATACATCTCAAACATCGATTTTTTCTGCACCATCAACGAGCCCATGGTGTACGTCATGGGTTCTTACATGGATGCCGAATGGCCTCCATTCAAAAGCTCATTGATCAAAGCTGGTCGTGTTGAAAAGAACCTCTTAGAAGCCCATGATATTGCATACAATCAGCTAGAAGACAAGACAGTCGGAATAGTAAAACATTACCCGTACATCAGACCAAAAACGAAAAGCAAAAGAGATATCAAAGCTGCTAAGAAGGCTGACAACATCTTCAACTGGTACTTCATGGATGCCATCTGGAGCGGTACCTTAAAAACACCTCTTAAAAGCTACAGCGTAACAAAAACAGATACCGACTTCATAGGACTCAATTACTACACACTTCATGAGGCATCTCATTCATGGAACCCTTTCAAACTTTTCCTGAAAACTAAACTTGGAGATGTGGGAAACAGAAAAACTCTCATGGACTGGTCAGTATACCCTAAGGGGATATACAAGGGGATAAAAAATATCCAGGACAGGTATGATAGACCAATATACGTCACTGAGAACGGCATCGCTACCAACGACGACGAGTGGAGGATAGAATACATACTCAAACACCTAAAACAGATACACAAGGCGAGAGAAGAAGGATACGACGTCCGAGGATACATGTACTGGTCATTGATGGACAATTTCGAGTGGGCAGAAGGTTTCGAACCAAGGTTCGGTCTCTTAGACGTAAACTTCAACACCTGTGAAAGAACTATCAGGGAGTCCGCAAAAGTATACGGTAAAATAGCTGAAAAAGGTGGAATACCTGAAAAACTGATAGACGAATATATCTAATCTAGCTCTTCTGCTCTCTTTTCCAACACATCTTTTACATCATCTCTATCAGCAGGGTACTGTTTCTTCAACCAGATCCATATCACAGCGCATGGTAACCAGAATAAGGCACCGATTATCATGGCATTCTGGTAAGCTAGAGGTTTTACATACCCAACTGCCATCAAAACTCCTACTATAGATCCTGCGAACCAAGGACCAATGGCCATACCTGCTTGGTTCAATATATTAAAAACACCGAACACTGTTCCTCTATCCTCAGGTAAGTTGACGTGAGACACAACCGCTGGAACGTTCGGTGCAGGAAACGTGATGGTCTGTAAGAATACGAAGGAATATACACCTATCAATAACCAATCTAAAGGATCAAGAGTACTCGGTATTGGATACAGTATCAAAGCTATAGAAGCTATCATACCTATGAAGATCGATACACCGACAAGAACAGCTCTACCACCTCTGAATTTACGTTCAAAGTAATCACCGAGCATACCTCCAACCATGGAACCAACTACTGTAGCACTGCCTACTATAAGTAAAACAAAAGTTGCTGTCGTCTTGACCATACCTCTTGTGACTATCAAAAATGATACGAGCCAGTAAGTCAATACACCCCACGGGACCATACCCATGATACCCTGTGTGAAGATCAAAAGATTTGTGCGTGTTTTAAACGAGTCCTTGATAGTATCCAGGTTTATATCGTAAGTATACTCAGCACCTTCTTCCAATTCTTTCTTCAGCTCTTTATCTCCCTCTCCTCTTTTAGGCTCTATAAGCACAAAGTAGAATATGGGTGCAAGGATGAAATTGGGCACTGAAACAAGGATGAAAGGTGTCCTCCAACTGACGATCATGCCCGCAAATATCATGCCCACCAGATTACCTAACCCCAGAGCGACATGAAGAAAACCGAAACCTCGACCTCTGTTGTCCTCATCATAGATGTCTGAAAGAAGTGAATATCCTATCGGTATCAAAGATCCAACACCTATCCCAGTGAAAATCCTGGTCAACAACAACTGAGGATAACTCTGTACAAAAGCAGTCAAGAAACAGGGTATCTCACCGATGATAACCCCAACTACTAATAGCTTCTTCCTTCCCTTGATATCTGATAGAAAACCCCAAACAGCAGTAACTATAACACCCGATACGACAAATATTGTGGATATCAAACCCATCTTGGCTTCGTTGATACCGAACTCTGCCATGATGTTCTGATAGTTCGGTGGTAGGAGGTACTGGTCAGCTATCAAAAATGTAGCCATCACCACCAATAAAAATACAGCTATCCGGTTCCTGATATATTTTTTATCTGTGTTTTCCAGCACCATCAGATGTCTCTCCAAGTAAAATTATCTGCTAGACCGGATTGTAGAATTGTTATTTATATGTTACAGATGGACATCATTTCTATGATTGTTCTAAATATATTTGAATCTCCTCAACAAATTCATGGAGATCATCAACATTTTCATTTAAAATCCTAAACAATCTCCGATCATCGATCTTACCATACCTATGAACTAGAAGGTTCCTAAATCTAGCCATTTCTGATAATCTTTCGTTTAATCCTTGTTCAATAACATCTTCTTCATACAACCGTTCGAACATATCACTGTATGTTTCTGCTCTCTCCCAACCTTTACTTGAAATGATATGATTAGCAATGTCCAAACTACTTTCTATAGCCTCTTGTAAAGAATGTTTACTAGCTTGTATCTTTTCAAAAGAACTCAAAAATTCCGTTTCATCTATTTTCGAGATTTCATTTAAATAATCTAGGTTTTTTAAAATTAAATCGATCTTACTTTCGATCAGTTCATCATCGATCATGATGTAACCCTCTTCCTTCTAATATCGTTATATTGGTCAAAATAATATTTCATATCTAGATATCTATCATATACTTCTGTTTCAAACTCTACTCTTTTTCTATCATCCTTAGAAAATAGTAGTTCTCCATTTTTCAAGACTTGATGTAAAAAGATCAAGTTCCTATCATTGAGAATCCTTACATCGAAATCTCTATCAAATCCTTTTTCCAACTTTGAAGATAATCTTTCTGGATATAGGTTATCATACACTTTCTCAGAACAGTAAATACCTATATCTATATCACTATCTTCTGTAAATCTATCAGTAGCGATAGAACCGTAAAGGTACGCAAATAGAATATTATCTTCATCTTTCAGGATAGAAGCAGTTTTTTCTTGTATCTTATCCTTACTGGATGAAGTCTCTATTTCAGACATATATCTCATACCTTTCTATGATATAAGATTGGAAATATTTAAAACCTGTATCTAGAACCCCATCCTTTCATCATAATCTTTATCTGAATCTACTTTAACTTCTCCAGTTTCCTCCGCGATCTTCTTCAACTTCTCTGTTGAGCCCTTTTCAGGAGGTCTTAATACTAACTTATCTCCGTTCTTAAATCTTCTCTCATGCAATTGCCTCCTTACCTATATAATCA
>CAZEXI010000071.1:0-8040 GCA_964516805.1 uncultured Thermoplasmata archaeon | reverse complement strand
ACCTTTACTGAAAAGCAGAGATACTGGTACTGGTCCCTCGTGACCTTTTTCCATCTCGTCCATATTGACTAGCTCTTTTTTGATAGACAGCATAACAGAAGTTTCACTCGCTCCTGAGTGTATAACTGGTTCCTCATAATCGATCCCAGCGTCTTTCATAGCTTGATTCATCATAACAAGCTGTTTTTCCAGATCTGCGATAGTTATTATATTTGCATTTTCCATATCTCTAGCGATCTCTGGTGCAACCGTTTTTACAGGATCGAAGTTGCCACCATGAAAAGGTATCAAAACTATGTATTCAAAGCCATGTTTGTCGAGAGCTTCGCAATATTCTCTAACTAAATCCATCAACAGTTTAGATGAGATTGAGATAGTTCCTGGAAAATCCATGTGATGTGCTGAAACACCTGGTCTAATCGTCGGTGCTAGTAAAGCATCTCCTAAGTTCTCTGCTATTTTTTCACCCAATGCTTCAGATATGTAAGTATCAGTACCTGTGGGGAGGTGTGGTCCATGCTGTTCTATAGAACCAAGCATTACTAGAACAGTATCTTTACCTGTTTCGATCGCTTTTTCTATATCGACCCAAGACATCTCTTCCATCTTTATGGTCATATATGTAAATAATAGTTTACAAAAGAAGTATTTTTCTATAATGTAGCTAACAATACGGAAACTATACCTGTTAGAAATATACCGTCAAATGTACCCGCACCGCCTATACTGAGCATATTTGACCCATATCCTGCAGTTTTACTTAGATTCAACAGATCAGCACCTATCAGAACACCTATCACTCCAGAAACAAAGGCGATAACTGTATTAGGTCCACCTGGTAAAGCCACAGCTATGATCGCTGCTAAGATCGGAGGAATGAAAAGAGGCATAGTTATACCTAAGCCTGGAACGGGTCTAGCTAGTTTATATGATATCCCAGAAACCACAGTGATCCCTATCAAGAATTCCAGCCAAAGATCAGGATTGGTATAAAATAGGTAAGCGGTCAAAGCCATTGGAATAACAGCACCACCAAGGTTCAGAGCAACTGTAGTCTCCATTATCCTGTATTCTTTTTTTACTTCAGGATAGAAGAAACCCATGGTAAAATTGGGTCTTGTTACTTTCACAGGTTTTCTTGTTTGGAATGAATAAACCGGTATATTAACAGCACTGCCTAAGAGTGCTGCCAGGAATATCATTATAGCTGTAAAAGGTGAAAAGCCAAGAGCACTAAAAGCTGAACTTATTACGAATGGTATTATCAGAAGTAATATAAGCAAGAATAAAAAGAAAACGATAGTTAAGGGTAAAGAAATTATGTTTCTTGCTCTCATATTGATAAGTTACAAACAGTACAGGTTTATAAGTAATACGGATTTTTTTAGACTTAAAGGTAAAACAAAAAATTCAAATAAAAAAGATTGAAACCATAAAAAGGACATTTTTAATTTAAAATTTCAACTATGGTTTCAGATAATAATTCATACTGTTTTAATGGGTCACCTTTTTTAGTAAAACATTTTTCAGCTCCTAGTGATATCGCTTTATCGAAGATATTATCTGAATCTCTTCCAGTCAATAATATAAAAGGTATATCTCTTTCTTCTTTCTTTAGTTTTTTAAGTATATCTAACCCTTCTGATTCGGGTAATAAAAAGTCTGCAACAACGATATCATAACCGTTGTTTTCAAGTTTTTTCAAAGCAGATTCGATATCTGAAGCAGTTTCAACATCAAAACTATCATTCATCCTCTCAAGGAATATCTTTGCCTGTTCTCTTATACCTGCTTCATCATCTATAAATAGTATTTTCATATATTATGAAATTCTACTAGAGTATATAAAAGAATTAACGCGGTTTATCAATTTTCGAATAAAAAGTATTTAAATGTTTTTTTTAACCTCTAACTACTGCAACAGTACATTTTGCTTCTTTTACAACTTTATCAGTAGTGCTTCCGAAGAACATCTCTGAGAACCCAGATGCACCGTGGCTGCAAATAAATATAATATCCTCTTCCTCTGAAACGTCTAAAATCCTCTTGTATGGTTTACCGAGTAGTAATTGAGTCTCTACATCCACCCCTAATTTATGGGCTTTCTTTCTGACAAATCTCAGTGCCCTTTCTCCCACCTTTTTCTTACTATCTTTAACTGATTCTCTAAGATTATCACTTTTTACATGGTCGTATTCACTTAGATCCAAAACATAGACAGCTAAAGCGGGTATATCTAGTTCCTGGGCAACTTCAAGACCTTCCTTAACACCCTTCTCTCCTATATCTGATCCATCAGTAGGAACTATAACTTTATTATACATAGATGTTAAAATGATTACATTGTATAAAAAATTGTTCAGTTAGGTTTTGATGACGGTGGTTATATATTTTAATTTATTGATAGAAGGACAATTTCTTAGATACTTAAATTCTAAATCATCACCAAATTTACGTGAAGCTATATCCATATGGCTAAGTGCTATACCAACGTCGATTTTGTTTAGAAGATGAAGGTTCCCAGCGACCAACTTAGTAAATCTATTACGTTTAACAGAATATGCGTGTAATTTATTTCCCTCTTCCTTAAATCTCCATGGTTGACTGTTGACTGCTGAAGGTGCGAATCTTGCACATTCAATATACGGTTTCCATCCATCATCGATGTCTCCATTGATGAGTTTAGAAATGTCTTTTCTTTTTGCATCTTTCTTATCTCTTAATAACTCATCTTCTGCATGTCCAAATGATATCAATATAACAGCTTCATGATCATCTTTAATTTTAGCAATATTTTTTAGTTCTTCTTTCGGGACATGACCACCTATCCAACAGGTACCGACCTTAGCTTTAGTGAGTTTAAGGACTATAGGCTCCAAAGCGAATCCTACATTTTCTAGATAACCTTTCTTTTTTTCTGAAGTTATTATCATGTAGTGAGGAGCTTTTATCTTACCATAACTTCCTATTATTCCAGACATTATTTTTTGTATTTTGGTCCCATCTTTGATGATATTCACTTCTATATCTATATCCTCATAAAGCTTGTCAAGATCATCGGTATTATCATCTAATTTACCTAGAAAAGAGGAAGATAAATTTTTATCAGAGTACTTCCTGACTGACCTGCGCCTAAAAATCGCTTCATATGTATCCATTTTTTTTCAGCTCAATATTTTAAATATAAAAACATTTACATTAATAGTTTATCTTTTTCTTCACTGATGTCGAGGTAATTCGTTGCAGCCTCTTTGAGTTCTTTAGCAGTTGTTTTTTCAAATCCGACCACCTCAACTCTCACCCCATTCGCTTTCAGATGATTGACCAAATGTACAAAGTCACCATCACCGGTTACAAGACAGATCACATCTAGTTTATCAGCCATCTTCATGCAATCTATTGCTATACCCATGTCCCAATCACCCTTTTTAGCACCGCCGTAATAAACTTTAAGCTGTTTCTTTTTGACTTCGTATCCAAATTCCTTCAGAAGATCAAAAAAGTCTTCATCTCCAGGTGTATCAGATTCTATCGCATAAGCTATAGCTCTTATCACTTTCCTGTTCTGACTGCATTTCTTAAGAAGGGCTTCAAAGTCTACTTTTCCACTAAATAGATTCCTTGCAGAATAGTACATGTTCTGAACATCAACAAATATCCCCAATCTTTGATCCTTATAAATATCAACCATCGTATCAGCGAACAAGTATGAAAGAGAGCTGATTTATCTTTTTTCATCGATATTCTCTGTCAAACTCTTCTTCAAAAGATTCTTTTTTTTCTACTACATCAACTTCGCTTTCATTAGGCTCTTCGATCTTATTTTTAGTTTGCAGTGCTCCAGATAGATATATCGCCACACTTATGAGAAGTAAAGCTAGCAGAATACCTGTAAAGAATATGACTCCATAATATCCTGCTTTATTTTTGATACCCCAAAAATCTCTAGGACCGGCAAGTTTAATTATGATAGTTATCAAAGCAAGAGAAATACCAGAGATGAAAAAGATAGTACTTTTATGTGAACTTGAACCTTTTTCTGAATTTAAAGGCTCAGCCTCAAGGTCCTCGATATTTTCTTTCATGATATCGAATACCTCTATTTGTTTATCAGGTTAGTTTTATAAGGATATATAAATATTTATTTTTACTCCTTTTTGAATATTTTTTATAATATTAATCTTCTTTCAATGCATGATCTACAGCAGCCTCAGCGTGAAGCCTCATAGTATCGTAGGTAGGTATATCTATATCCATCTGATTTATTATTAAAGGTATCTCTGTGCATCCCAGTATTATTCCTTCTGCTCCTCTTTCAGTTAAGTTATTGATTATATCCAACAGTTCCTGTTTTGATTCTTCTTTTTGGATTCCCCTGCAGAGTTCTTTATATACTATATCATGGACCTTTTGTTTTCCATGTTCTTCTGGAATTATCAGTTCTATATCAAAAAAATCATCAAGGATATCTTTGTAGAAATCCATTTCCATAACATATCTTGTTCCTATCAATCCAACCTTATTCAGTCCGTCATCCTCGATCTCTTCTCCCACCGCTTCAGCTATATGAAGAACTGGCAATTCTGTTCTTGCTTCAACTCCATCAGCAACTTTGTGCATAGTATTTGCACATATAATCAAAAAATCAGCCCCAGCATCTTTTAGGCCAAGAGATACTTTCACCATCTTGTCTTCTAATTCATCCCATTTTCCTTCTTCCTGTTTGTTAACGATTTCATTGAAATCGAATGAAAACATGACCAGTTCAGCAGAATGATCTCCACCCAGCTTCTCTTTTGCTTTTTCATTTATTATCCTGTAGTACTCCAAGGTTGATTCCCAGCTCATTCCACCCAATATACCGATTGTTTTCATATCATCATCTAATCTTAGAACTACTTCTATATATTTTTAATTTGTTGGAACTTTGAAGAAAATTATTAAATCTACTTCTTATTATACTGATATGGTAGGTAATATGGCAGATAAATTAGATAAATTAAAAAGTGAGAAAAGGGAGAGAATTGAAGATTTTGTTTCAGAACAGATCGCAGAAAATAATATTCCAGGTATCAGTGTAGCTATAGTAGAAGATGACAGTTTAATTTATGCAAAAGGGTTTGGTGCTAGAGACCTTGGAGATAATCTACCTGCTACAAAGAACACGCTTTACGGCGTGGCTTCTATAACTAAATCTTTTACTGCTTCATCAGTGATGAAACTAGTTGAGCAAGGAAAATTAAATTTAGATGATAAGATAAGCGATTACCTTCCTGTGAAGTGGGGTGATAAAGTAACCATACACAATTTATTGACTCACTCTTCGGGAATGCCTTCTTTAGGTGTCAGTGAAGCACTGATAGACCGTTTAATAGATATGGATGAAAGAGGAATCTCACTGAGCAGCTTAGACGATTTTTATATACATCTTAACTCAGCAGAGGATGAAATAGCTTATAAGCCTGGTGAAAAATTTTTCTACTTTAACTCAGGGTACGCGTTATTAGGTCAGTTGATAAAAGAGATAACAGGAACGGAATATACTGATTTTGTCAAAGAAAAGATCCTTGGACCGCTGAATATGAAGAGATCAAGGTTTTATTACAAGGAAGAAGGAGACATCATGACACCTTACTTCATGGAGGATGATCAACCTAAATCAACTCCTTATCCATTAAGAGAGATAGGTCATCCCGGCGGTGGACTTTTGAGCTCAGTATCTGAGTTGGCAAATTACCTGATCATGAATATGAACGAAGGTGAGTTCGATGGAAAACAGGTATTGAAACCTCCTTCTTTAGAAAAGGTCCATTCACCACATATCAAAAGAGAAGTTGGAGATTACGGTTATGGATGGGGGATAGATGAATTGAAAGGAGAAAAGTTGATCGGTCACAGTGGTTCCATAGCAGTCTCTGGAGGATATATCGGTTTTACAGATAATTACGGTGTAGCGGTTGCTTGTAATGCAATACCATCAGTTTCACTGGCAGAGATGGGTAAGTGGATACTCTCTCTGATGATAGATAAAAGTCCAGATAAAAATACGTATTTCCAAAGAAGAGAAAGGAAGAAAGAATTGACTGGAAAATATGAATCCTATAGAGGGATCAAAGAGGCAGTTATCGAAGAAGAAAGTGGTTTACTAAAACTAACATTTAAAGAGAGATTGGAAAAGGAAAGTGTGGTTCTTATACCAAAAAGTAAAACAATAAAGGACCGTGAATTCTATTACATCGGTGCTGACGGAGAAAAATATGATGTGGATTTTGTTATTGATGGTTCTGATGGAATCGATCTATACATTGGTAGATGGAGATTACACAAGACAAAATAGTTATTAATTTAAGAAATATACTTGCATGAAAGAGGTGAAAATATATGAAAGATATCTCGACAGCCTTAACGATAGCAGGTTCTGACTCTGGGGGTGGTGCTGGGATAGAAGCAGATCTAAAAACATTCACGGTTTTCAATGTATTTGGTACTGCTGCGTTGACATCTATAACTGCCCAGAACACTATGGAAGTTTCAGGAATACATGATATCCCTACAGATATGATCAACAAACAGATAGATGCTGTAGTGCAGGACATAGGTGTCGATGCTGCTAAAACGGGGATGCTTTCTAAACAGAGTATAATCAAAGCAGTTTCTAAAAAGATAGAAAGGTATGAAATAAAGACAGTCGTTGATCCAGTGATGGTCACGAAAAGAGGAGATAAATTATTGAAGGATGATGCTGTTAAATCCATGCTTCATGATCTGGTCCCAAAGGCATTATTGGTCACACCAAATATCAGGGAAGCCCAGATTATGACAGGTTTGGAAATCGATTCTATAGATGACATGAAAGAAGCAGCTGAGCAAATATTTGAGCTTGGTCCAAAGAACGTGGTTATAAAGGCCGGAAGATCTGACGATAGAGTTGTTGATCTTTTCTATGATGGTCACATGTTTGATGAGATGTGGGGTGATGTGCTGTTAGGTGGTAAACACGGTTCTGGATGCACTTATTCTGCTGCCATTACTGCAAATATAGCTAAAGGTAGAAACATTAGAGAATCAATAGAGATCTCTAAACGTTACATTGATGATGCTATCCAAGAAGGATTTAAGCTGGGAAATGGTGAACACCCTGTCAATCATATGGTCCTTCTGGATAAGTATCGTAAAGGAGGTGAATAGATTTGGAATTTGACGAAGTCATCAATAAAAGAAGGAGTATCCGAAAATATACTGAAAAGAAGGTCTCAGATGAACAAATATTCGAGATATTGAAAGCTGCTTTTTATTCCCCAAGTGCATCAAACAGAAGACCTTGGCATTTCATCATTGTTGATGATGAAGAAAAGAAGCAGAAACTAGCTAAGACACATAAATGGTCCTCAATGGTAAGCGATGCATCAGTGGTAATCATTGTTTGCGCTGATGAGGAAGAAGCCAGCCGGTGGATCGAAGATGCCAGCATCGCTACGGAACACATGCATCTTAAAGCAGAGGATATGGGTCTTGGATCATGCTGGATAGCGGTAAGAAGTGAAGAATCTACGGAAAAGGAAGAGTATGTATCTGAAATATTAGGTATACCTGAAAAAATCAGGGTTCTATGTTTGCTTCCAATAGGTTATCCAGCAGAAGAGAAGTCAGAGCATGATGAGGAAGAGATAGTAGAGCATAGGATACATCACGGTTCCTTCTAGTTCAAGACGGAAAAAACCATTTTTCTTTATTTATAATATGGAGTAATACAAATATAGGGGCTCTGGATTGAATATAAAACGGAGATAATAACTTTTTCAACTTCCTATTTGTACATATTTTCTTAAAAATTGTAGTTATCCATTTTTATTTTCAAAATAAATATAAATACTAATTTCTCCATAGGTATATCAGTGAGAAAGATGAAGCAAACAAAAATAAACTATAGAGATATTGGCCCTGCTCGAGCTGTTTATGGTTTATGGAAATAAAAACACTCGGACGGGTAAACCCCTTTAAATATAATTTTCACTTTTCTATCTCATAATATTTTTTATA
>CAZEXI010000070.1:0-8299 GCA_964516805.1 uncultured Thermoplasmata archaeon | reverse complement strand
TAATGTAAGTATGTACTTACATACATAGTGATAGCATGTCACCGAAAGAAGAAACGCGAAAAAAGTTGCTAAAATCTGCTCTAAAACTGTTCTCTGAGAACGGTTATGAAGGAACCACCACTAAATCGATAGCAGAAAAAAGTGGTGTTAATGAGTTGACGTTGTTCCGTCATTTTGAGAGTAAAAAGAATCTATTTCTTGCCTGTATAAATGAGGAGTTGGATATCGAAGAAGAACTAAAAGAAATACATATAGAACCTTCCGACGACCTGAAAAGCGATCTGACAAAGATAGGTATGGAGATAGGTCAGAAGGTAATCGAAAATTCAGAATTGATGAAGATCATGTTGATGGAAACAAAAAGAACGCAAAGAATCACACATGTGCCAGGAACTGCTCAAGAATTGTTAAAGAAATATCTCAGAAAGGCTAAGAAGAAAGGGCTGATCAAAGATATTGATATAGATATCGCTTCCATTACCTTTTTCAGTTTTTTCTTCAGAATCCTCGTCACAAATGCATTTCTTGGTAAGGACCATATGATGGATTTTAACGAAGAGAACGTGAGAAAATTTGTCGACATCTTAGTAGATAGTTGGGAAAATGGGGAATGATCCATGAATTCTTCTGAAGGTATATTTGATTTACTCCCGTCTCTTGTAAGTGAGAATCCAAAAAAGATAATCGCTATAGTGATTGCATTCACTATATTGATGGGATATTTTGCTACTGAAGTACAGATCAACAGCAGGCAGGAATCTTTCAATCCTGATTCAAAACACTCTGAGTTCATGAACGAAATCGAGAAGGATTTTGGTACTTCCGACGAGATCGTTCAAGTAGCGTTTATAGCTGAAGATGGAGATGTGTTTACAAAAGAGGTGTTGTTGGATACTTTAAACACTAAAATAAATCTGCTAGAAGATGAGGAAGTGAATAAGACTCTATCAGATTCAAATAATAATCCCTCTGGAGTTAACACTCTAGCTGATATGATACTTTTAACTAATCAAACTCTACAGCTTCAGGACCAAATATTAGAGATGAATACCACCACTGAAAAGATGGTGGTCAAGTCATCAGATCAAACTGAAATGTACAGTATAGTTAATGATACATTTACAATCGGTAACTCTTTGATCGAATTATCCTGCGATACTGATTTTTCTAACTCTGTTTACGAAAACACGACCAAATCATTAAGCTCAGCGTCAGATATAATCATGGATCCTAATTCATGGAGGTCTTTGAAAACTTATGAAGATCAACTCAAAGAACTGTTAGGCACATTAAAAAATCCAGAAATTCCTTTAAATATAAAAATAAATGAAACTGAATTATTCTGTCAAAATCTCGATGTTGCATCAGAACCTCGATTAAGATACTTTAAACGACTCTTTGAAGGTATGAACGGAATGCTGAAAGAAAATACTCCATCAAAATTCAACGATATGGCCATCGATATGACAGTGAATCTCTTTCAGGTCAAAGGAAAAATTAGTGGTAAACCCTCTAAACCTATGTCCTCTTTTGATACTCCTTCACAGTCATTGACCTTGGAAGAAAAGAAGAGGATGTTATCTAACATGACTGACCAAGAGATAAAAGAAACAGCTTATGAAACACTTACATACGATAAAATCAGTAGGCAGAAAAAGATAAATGATTCTATTAAGGAATCTAATTCAAATCTAAATACTGCTACAGAACACAGTAAGGATTCAAATTCAATTCTAAATAGTCTTAACTGCACGATAAATAGTATATCTAACTCAAAAAAGATATCTAATAATTTTAAAGAGTTCAAACAATATCTCTCATCCAGCAGGAGATCATTGAAGAACAGTATTGAAAAATATAGGGAGATAAAACGCAAATTGGATAACGGTAAGAATGTACCAAAATTGATGGATCAGTTTAATAACACATTATCATTAAGCGTGAGCAGTGACTTAGGATCACCTGAATCTTCAGATGATATTAAAGCAAGCAGCACGATAGCTCTTGTTCAGATGAACTCAAGCTATTCTTCAGAAACTAGAAAAGAAGCTCAGTATGAAATAATAGATATCAGTGAAAAAGAATGTGAGAATTCAGAACCAAAAATATTTGCCACTCAGATTATGAATGACCAGATAAACCAAAGTACCAGGAACAGCATGACATCGCTGCTTCCAATTGCTTTTCTATTCGTGATCGTGGTGTTGATGATAATATTCAGAACATTTACTGAGACTTTTATAAGTCTATTATCACTGGTATTTGCTTTAGTATGGACTTTCGGCATAGGAGTCATTCTTGGATATGACTTCAATCCGATGATCATAGCCGTTCCTATCCTGATTACCGGTTTGGTTATTGATTATGGTATTCACATGGTGCTTAGATATAGAGAAGAGAAAGACAACAATCTAAATCCTAAAAGCTCAACTAAAGTTGCGATTTTTACCGTTGGTGGCGCACTCGTATTAACCACACTTACAACAGCTATTGGGTTCCTCTCCAACACATTCAGTAACATATCTGCGATGAGGCACTTCGGAATCTTAGCTGCCATAGGTATCTGTTCAAGTTTCCTATTGATGGTTACATTCCTTCCTTCAGTCATTCAGCTCGTAGACAATTGGAGAGAAAAAAGGAAAAATAAGAAGAAGAAATCAAATAAGAATAAACTCTTCAAAGGATTGAAGGAGAAGAGCAATACTCTGATAAATTCAATACTTTCTATATCCACTGACGCTTCAGATAAACATCCATATATCGTGATCATCATTGTCCTTTTGATCACTACATCCAGTCTTTACGGTGTTGCAAACATTGACACTACTTTCAGTATGAAAGATTTTCTACCTGAAGAGATGTCGCAGAGTGAAAATATCGAATATATCGAAGGAAATTTTAACGTGAGCACCTCCTATGCCTACATACTGACTGAAGGCAATGTTAGTGATCCAACCTATCTGGAAAAAATAGATAGTATTTACGATAATATAGAAGATAACGATTTGACGAAGACCAATGATAAAAGCTCTCCTTTATCAGTGCTACAAGATTATGGTACAGCTGGTATGAATCAAGACATATATAATCGTACTATAGTGGATGCGTTTTCAAACTCTGATACAGATAACGATGGGATACCGAATAAGAATGTATCTTCTCTCTACGACCTTCTATACGAACACGAAATAAGTAAAGATTCTATCAAAAATGTACTTTATAGGAATGATGAAGGAAGATATAAAAAAGCTGTAATCAAGATCAAAGAAAACGATGATCTAGTAAATAAAGACAACGAAAATGCTAAAGAATTGAAAGAAGAGCTCGAAGATGATGCAGAACCTTTAGAAAACGGATACTCAGTAAGTGTGATCAGTAACTCCATCTTAAATTACTATACCACTAATGAACTGACAAATACACAACAAAAGTCCATGATAGCCACAATTATCATCATTGCTGGACTATTGACCACAGTTTTCTACTTCTTGAACAGATCAAAGATCCTAGGTATAATAACAACCATCCCTGTAACTCTAGTAACCCTCTGGATAATAGGTACGATGTACATATCAGGAGTTTCCTTGAATGCTATGACAGTAAATATAACTGCGTTGACAGTAGGTATAGGCATTGATTACAGCGTTCATATAACTCACAGATTTTTAGAGGAGAAAGAGGAACAAGATAAACTCTATGATGCAATGCATGATACAGTACAAAACACAGGAGCAGCACTTTTTGGAAGTGCTGCCACAACTATGGGCGCCTTCGCTATACTTTCGATGTCTCAAATAATGCCTTTAGCTAAGTTTGGATTCATCACATCTATAGCTATCGGATACAGTTTTCTCGTAGCTGTATTTGTACTGCCATCTGGTCTGATGCTTTGGGCTAAATACAATAAAAATGTAGATTAAGATTTTAGTAATCTTCAATAATCTTCAAATAAGAAAAAAATTATCTCACAAGTAACGGATGAAAATAATAACAAAGCAAAATCCTGACCGAACAATTGCTGAATAACAGAACACACAAGTTTAGGAAATTTTAAGTGTAGCTTATAAGTTATCTACTTAAGCATCCGAATTGAATAATGTACATAGAAGTAATAAAGAGGTGTTAAGCTTGGATATTCAAAAGATGATAGATGAGAACGATACGCTTCAGGTGGTCATATTTAGGTTAGGTGATGATTACTTATCATGCCCTATATCACAGGTAAGAGAGATAATACAGCTAGAAGAAGTAACACCTGTACCTTCTACTCCACCTAAAATAAGAGGCATATTGAATAGGAGAGGAGAGATTATTACGATCCTAGACCTTCCAAAAGTTTTGAATCTAGGTCTAGAACTGTCTGAAGAAGAATCACAATTGATGATATTATACAGCGAGAGTGAAAACATCGGGATAATGGTTTCTGAAGTGACAGAGATACCGACGGTAAATACAGAGGATATAGAAGAACCATCGAAGGCCCTGGAAACACCTGTCAATGAAAAGTATCTTGAAGGTATACTGAAAGAAGAGGGTAAATTGATATTGTTGACAGACCTGATGGAACTGGTCAGCAGTATAGCTGGAGAAGATATAGCTAAAGCTGAGTCCGTTGCAGATCAGATGTAAAATGTGAAACAACCTTCTTTTTTTATTCATTCCAAAAGTGGTTTGCAATTCGTAACTTTCTAAACTAATCACATAATTTTACATTCAAAAACCCTTATATTTAAATATGTCAATTCTATTAAAAAATAGAGGTCAGGGGATGAAAATCGAAAGATATTTGACGATATGTGTTATCCTTTTGTTGACAATTAGTAGTTTAACTGTCCTCGTTCAACCTGTAGAAAGTGAGTCAAATACTGAGGAGGGTTCTTTAGCACCGCATAAAGAGATGACAGAACCCGATGATATCTCTGACCCAAGGGAGATAACTGAAGATCTGACTGTTTATGAGTTTACATACAGGTATGATATGAACTATGATATACCTCCTGAAAATGTTGTTTTAAATATTGAAGGTAAGATGGAAAAGGTCGATTATGAACCTGAATATATGATATCCATCACCAGACCGGATGGTGTGAAATTTGATAGGATAATCGATGATGAAATCACCGAGTCACAGACAGCTTTTGAAATAAACTTATCTTTCATGCAGAATAAGGATGTCAGAGAAAGGATCTTTGAATGGGGTCAAAAATCAGGAAATCAGGATGACATTAGACCTTTTCAAATTGATCCCATAGAACTAATCTTCTCTAAAGAGAACGAAGATATTTTGACTGATCCAGAAATGTTGAAAGGAGAATATAAATTCAAGATAACGATGATGGGTAAAGGTATCGATTTTCAACACGGCAGAAAGAAAACCTGTCTTTTTATCATGAGTGAAGAACCTTCAGAAGCTAGAAACCTACAAGGTAAGTATGAGAATGGAGAAGTAGCATTAGATTGGGACAAACCAGAAGATATCGGTGGAAGTGAGATTATACAGTACAACATTTACAGGGCTACCACCATGTATGATTACGTGTGCATAGATACAGTAAGTCCTAATCAAACTGATTATGTGGATGATTTTGAGGGAGAAACAATCTTGCCTCAATATAAAACTGGATTTGATGGTGATGTACTATTTTATCGCGTAGCAGCAGTGAATAAAGATAATAAATATTATATGCAGCATATAAATAGTGACTGGTCTTTATCTAAAATACCAGCTCGAGAATTCTGGAGACCATTATCCACTCAAGAAGTGATTCATGTACCATTACAATATGAGGGAAAAAAATCAGACAAATCCTACAAATGGGTGATGGATTATTCTAAGTTTTCAGAAGAGGATTTTGAAAAGAAATTAGATAGAAAGAATATAATGGATATAACTGGAATTAAGATAAATGAACTTACTGGAGGGGACGTTTTCTTCTACAAAGTGAATTATATCGGTGAGGAATATGGGGAGAGAAAATACGAGTATCAAGGGGGATTTTACTCTAAAGGTAAAGCTGATATGGAGATACGCTCGCCTGACAGTCCCAGCAGATTTAACATAAATATACCTAAAAGCTGGATCAAATTTTCAGGAAACATTTGGGCGAAAGAGATATCGGCCGACGGATATGAAGGATTGAGTATCACAAAACAGACGATAAAGTCAGAAGGTAGAATAAAGTCCTATGTGAACGGGACCTATGACTTTGAATTTTCTAACGAAAATATGCATTGGGAGACTTCTAAAAATACTGATATAAAATGGGACCTAGCGCTCACTTTAGATTACGAAGGTAATAACAGCTGGGCTGTGAAAAGAAAGAAGAATACACCAGTACCTCCTGCTTCCTATGAATTTAATTACTCTGGATCACTGAATGCACAAGTCAACATAAATAAAGATGATAACCATGATTACTCTGATAAAAAAATTGATAAAAGTATTGACAAACAGTTCTCAGAATCAAAACAATCCAAAGTATTGGGTGTAGGTCATCTTTATTCAGAATTTACATTTAGAAAATTCACACCGATAATCGGCGCTAGCAGAGTTGGATATTGTTTGGCTTTCTCTCAAGCTTTGGATACCTTCAGCCATGATGAATTTACTTCTGAATGGTCCCATTTCTCCCCTATTAGACATCCATTCAGCTCAAATTGTCAAGCCTATGATTTTTCTAAGGATAAACTTTACCGACACCAGTGCTTAGACCCTATGGTTATTCCTGGGTTAGGATCACTGATCGGTACTGAATTGAAAAGAATAGAAGGCATCTTTCATAAAAACATAGTTGAATCGCTGGTTAAAGAGAGAATAAGAGAAGAAATAAAAGGAAATCCTGCCTTGGACGAATTAAACAGTTCAGAACTTGAAGAATGGAGGGAAAAGAGAGAGAAGGAACTGAAAGTCGATGTTTGGGGAGCGATGTTTACAGGCAACACCTACATATTAGACCAGCAGAAGGGACCCTTAGGAAATGAATATGTAGAGAGAAGTATATCATGGATAGAGCCTTTAGGTTACTTCGGTTCTAAACCCTCTGATGAAGGAGATATGAAAAGCTTCGAGGATGATAGGAAGAAATTCTTTGAAAACCAGATACATGGAAAAGATGAAGGAAATGGAGGTTTACCTGGATTTGAAATTGGGATATTGATGATCGGTGTTTTCTTCGTGATTATTTATAGATTTAAAGAAAGAAAACAGTAACTGATATCTTCAAATTAAAAACCGATCTGTGTAAAATCATAGACTTATAAGAATCAAAGAATTTCAACTAAGCCATGCTAATCTTTGTTCCTTTTGTTCCTCATTGTTTTACCCACACTCTGTAGGATAAGTGTTGCAAAAACAAAGATAATTATCACAGCTATTGATACCAATAAACTAGGAATATCTCCAATCGGGTCAGGTTCTACACCTATGTCCTTACTGGCAATACTATCTCTTAGGACTACTCCCTGATACCTGAGTAATGCACTTACATTATGGAATCCAGGTTCTGCCTTCCAATGAACTTCAAAACTTTTGTTCTCTCCGGGATTCAATCCTATACCAGATACATTACCTATCTGCTGACCATCTATCAAAAAGACGAGTGTTAATCCCTGCAAAGGTGTTGTACTGTTATTTATCACATCAGCACTTATGGATATGTTATCATCCTCACTAGGTTCATCGTCTGAGAACTGCAGGTTCTTAACTTTAATGTCAGGCTGAAATGGTTGTGTTTGACTTGTACTCTGTCCTTCTACTAATCCGATCATTAATACGCTGTTTATTATTAGGAAGACAGCTAAAACCAAACTAAGAATCGAAAATGATCTTTTTAAATTCATTCCATCCTCCTCCTGCAAGAAGCAAAAAGACTCATCAAGAAGAGTATCAAGGTATAGGCTATCAGAACAATAATACCTGTATAGAAATCAGGTGTGAAAGTAACTCCAAACACAGTATCTGGTGGTCCTGATGGAACGGATTGTATCAGACCAAATACATCAGTTATAAAACCCTGATAATAACTTATCAAAAACCATGGTTCTACTTCTACTAGCTTCAATACCTGCTCGACTATTGGGAATATCATAAGTAGAGAAAAGAAACCTAACAAAGTCGAAGTGATAGCTCTTTTCAAAAAACTACTAAAGAAGAAAATCAAACTAACCGCTCCGAACATATAAAGAACAGCAAAAAAATATGATTTCATATATTCAGTAAATATCCCAGATATACCATATACATACTGTATCTCAACAGCAGTTACCACATAATAGAGGCTCAATACGGAAAACGTCGAAA
>CAZEXI010000069.1:1806-8359 GCA_964516805.1 uncultured Thermoplasmata archaeon | reverse complement strand
ACCTGTCTGATGAGGGTGAGTTAGGGGAGTTAATAGACATATGTAATCAATTAAAAACTATCCAGAAATTGAAAAATGAAGATAGTGTTATATCAAATCATTTAAAAGAAAAAGAAAGGAATTTAAAATCTAGATATCTATTGATGAGTGATAGTTTTTGCAGTAGTATATCTGATAAAGAAGAAATTGAAGACGAACTCCCAAAAGTAAATAATCTGGAATCAGAAACTGATACTTTTTTTATAACTGATTTAAATGGAAATATTGCTAGGTTTGAGCAAAAATTTAAAGATATAATAGGGACTAAGAAAAATTTAGTAGGGAATGATTTAACTGATTTTATCAAAGAGGATAAAGCATCAGAGATATTTGAAGAAATCGATGAAAATGGTATATGGACAGGAGTACTACAATTCAAGGATGATGTATATCCATATAAAATAAAAGCTGCAGCTAACATCGTTTCAGAAAGAGAAGCTCCGGGTAAGATTTTATTTATTCTTCATGATGTATTAGGAAAGTCTGAAGTTGAATATAAGAGATTTAAAAGAGAATTGTTAGAAATCCTCACAGATTCTAAAAGTCAGATATCCTTGATAGAAGAATTGCTAAATAGAATCAAAGAATTTACAGATTTTGAAGCTATCGGAATCAGGCTTAAAGAGGGTAGTGATTTTCCCTATTACGAAACAAAGGGTTTTCCAAAAAGATTTGTTGAACTTGAAAGATCTCTTTGTGAAAGAGATGAAGATGGTGAAATAACAAGGAATCCTGAAGGTAATCCGGTATTGGAATGTATGTGTGGAAATGTGATCAGAGGTAGAACTGATCCAGATTTACCATTTTTTACTGAAAAAGGAAGTTTTCATACTGAGAGTACAACTGAATTGTTAGCTAATTCTTCTGAAGAAGATAGACAGTCTAGAACTAGAGATAGGTGTAACGGAGAAGGTTATGAATCTGTTATACTGGTACCAATTCCATACAAGGGTGAAAATATTGGCCTACTTCAGCTTAATGATAGTGAAAAAGAAAAATTCGATAAAGAATTGATTTTTCATCTAGAGGATATTGCAGAAAAAATTGGAAATGTTATAGGTCGCTTCATCAAAGATGAAGAAATTATTAATGACCTTTCTAAGACCATCGGCGACACTGGCGAAGTCTGGAAAGGACTTATAGAAACTGTACCTATCGGCGTGACGCTTTTAGATTCTAGTGGAAATATAGAATACGTGAATTCTAAGGCTGAAAACATTATGTCACTATCAAAAGACGAATTCGTCCATAGGATGTATGATTCTCCAAAATGGGATATAAAAGATCTAGAAGGAAATGAAATGCCTGAAGAAAGATTACCGTTCAATATGGTGAAATCTAAAAAGAAAGAAGTTAACGATGTTAGATTCTCTATAGAAAAACCAAACGATGAAAGGATATATCTTTCATTTAACGCTAAACCTATATTCGATTCAGATGGAAATATTAAAAATGTAATTGAAACCTTTAAAGATATAACAGAGGAAGTTAAATCAAAAAGAAAATCCAATATTATCGAGGATGTTTTGAGCACTGTTAAATCTATAAATAGGAAAATCAATAGAACTGATGATTTAGGGAAGGTATTTGATTTTGTTACCAACGACTTGAGTGTAAATCTTGATTATTTAGATGTTAGTTTATATCTAAGGAATAAAGATAATGTTTTAGAATCTATAACCCACACTGGAAAACATGAGTTTAAGGATTTAAAGATAGATCTTGAAGATATTTCTAGAGGACCAGAGTGTATAAAACAGTGTGTAGAAGAAGAGAAGATTGTAAGGATGTATGAGAACAAAGATTTATGTGAAGATTGCGATTTTTGTTTGTACATAGAGGATCATAATACAGTTCTATTCCCAATCAAAAACAATACCATTGAAGGTATATTAGATATAAAATTAACAGAAGATAGATTTTTGTTGGAGGAGGAAGAGAATGTCCTCTCGAATCTTGCAAATGATTTATCCTATTATATCCAGAAAAGAAGGAAAAATGAGGAATTAAAATCGAGTAGAGAGAGATATCAAAGATTATTTGAAAATATGAATTCTGGTGTTGCCATTTATGATGTAATTGGAGATTGTGAGGATTTTATTTTAAGAGATATTAATAGAGCAGGAATTAAGATCGATGATTTAGAAAACGATGATGTAATTGGTAAAAGTGTTTACGAAGTATTTCCAAATTTTGACGAATTTGGATTGGACCAAGTACTTAAAAGAGTTTATAGATCAGATGAAAGTGAGAGTTTTCCTGTAACAAAATACAAGGATGATAGAATTGAAGGATGGAGAGAAAACTATGTTTTCAAACTTCCAACTGGTGAAGTAGCAGCAATATATGATGATGTGACTGAAAGAAAAGAGGCGAAAGAGCAGTTAAAAGAGAATGAACAGAGATTTGAAAGTCTGTTTTCTAAATCGCCGGCTGCTTTATGGGAAGAGGATTACAGTGAAGTTAAGAGAAAGCTTGACGAATTAAAGGATGAAGGGATAGATGATTTAGAAAGTTATCTGGATGAAAATGAAGAGTTCGTTAAGGAATGCATGAGGAGTGTGAAGATACTTGATGTTAATGAAAGAACTTTGGAACTCTATGATGCAGGTAATAAACAGGAATATTTAGATAATCTAGAAGAAGTATTATCTGGACAATCTATAGAATTATTTAAAAGAACTCTTTTAAAGATGGATGAAGGTGAAACATACATTCAGGATGAAGATATAAACTATACTTTAGATGGAGAGAAAATAAATGTTTTAGTCACATGGAGAGTTGTTCCAGGGCATGAAGACGATTACGGTAAGGTATATGTTTCAAATATTGATATAACTGATAGTTGGGTAGCAGAGAAAAAATATTCAGAACTTTACAACAACATGAATGAAGGAATGGCCTTACATGAAATGATATATGACCAAAATGGTGATGCAGTCGATTATTCTATATTGGATGTGAACCCAAAATTTGAATCGATATTAGATATAGATAGAGATAAAGCTACTGGATCAAAGGCTAGTGAATTATATAAAGCAAGCACACCTCCATATATAGAGAAATATGATAAAGTTTTAAAAACTGGAGAAAATGTAGCTTTCGAAACCTATTATCCTCCTATGGATAAGTATTTTAATATCAGTGCATTCAAAATTTCAGATGATAAATTTGGGACTATTTTCCAGGATATTACAGAAAGGAAGAATATCTTGTCGGAATTAAAAAATACAAAAAATAAATATATAAAAATATTCGAAAAGTTTGGTATTCCTTCTGTTATCGTTGATGAAGACATGCATATATCATTGGCAAATGAAGATTTCTGTGATCTCATAAAAGAAAGTAAGGATAGATTGAAAGGAAGAGATATGCTGAAATATCTGGAAGAAAATGAACGAGAAAAAATTACTAGATATCATGAAAATCGTATGATCGATCAAACTTCTGTTCCAGATCATTGTACATCAGTTTTATTGGATAAGTATAAAGAAGAAAAAGAGGTCTTAGTTTCTGTTTCCTATTTGAAGGATACAAAATCGACTATAGTTTCATTCTTCGATGTTACAGAGAGTGAAAACTTTGGTGATTTGTTAAAAAATTATGAAACAAGTATCAAAAATTTAGAATCAGATAAAATGTTTGAAAAATTAAAGGATCTATTAGGAGATAAGAAGATCTCAGAAGATATAAAAAGTGTTTGTTTAGAGGAGATTGTTTTATTGATGATAGCCAATGCAGGTGAGATCAGTGGTAAAGAGCTGATGAATAAATTAGAAAAAGATCTGAGTATTAAGATCAGTTCTGGTACAATGTATCCTTTATTACATTCTTTAGAAGATAATAGATTAGTTAAAAAGCATGAATATGTAAAATCGAAGAAGTACAAAATAAGAATGGATTCTGAAGCTATTGATTTGATAAAAAATAAGATAAACAACTTGATGAATATTTTATTCATAATGAAGACTATCTATGATAATATCGATTAATTATGTGGTAATGTTAATAATAAAGTTGCACCTTATATCGAAAGTCGATATATAAAGAAATAAACACGGTTGATTTTTAATTTGATTTAATGTTTTAACTGTTCTTTACCTTAAAATATAACGGCGTTATGTCGAAACTCGATATTCTCGTTAATTTAATACATCTAATTTCTATTAATTATGGGATAAAGGTGAGAAAATGAAACCAATAAAAAGGAAAAAAGAAAAATCAAAAGATAATGGATTTAGATTCAATTTAAGTAAAAAATTGATAGCACTTTTCTTAGCGATATCTCTAATACCGTTATTCTCAGTTGTAGCGCTTTCAAATAACAGCATGGATGATCTTGGTAATTATTCAGAAGATAACAGTTCAGATGCGCTAAAGAAACAGATGGAAAATCAACTGATGAATGAGGCAAAAGCAAGACAAGAAGAAATCCAAAACTTGATCAACGCAAGGGAAGTAGATTCTAGAAGTTTATCCCATATGGGGGCGATAGATAACTATCTTGCTGCAAATAGTGGAGAGATGAAATCGATCAAGGACCTTAGTCAAAATCAAGTTGGCACGATGTCTTTGATGTTAAAAGAGGGGATCAACAGTACTGCTTTGACTTTGGCTAAAAATAATTACAATGTGACATCTATATCTGAATTATCTGCTCAAGAAAAAACAAGTTTGAAAAATAATATAGAGAAAATGATAGCAGGTACTGGTGGCGACGGAGTATATAAAAATGGAACCATGTATAAGAGTTTTATAAGTGGGGCAATAGGAAATAACGGTTATACATACATCACTGATAAAGATTCAAATGTTGTTGTCCACAGCGGTATAGATGATGGAGTAAATATTATTGAAAAATATGAAAATACTTATCCAGAATTATCAAATGCTTTCAAAGAAATAGAAAATGTAATTGAAAATAATCAATCCATAAGAGATGGGAAAACGTTTGGCGTAGCTGAATATTTGTGGCAAAGTGAAGTAAAAGAGGGCAAACAAGAAAAATTTATTTCTTACACATACTATGAGCCACTTGAATGGATAATCTGTCCAAGTGTTTATTACTATGAATTACAGACCTTGGCTGTGAAAGATGCAAGGGAACAAGTAGAAAATACATTTGTCAATTATCTACAAAATAAAAAGATCGAGGTTGGAGATAATCAAAAAGAGGCATATCATAGGATTGTGTTAGCTGATTCTGAAGGGAATGAGATTGCATCTGCAACTGAAGGAAAGGTAACAACTGATTTAACTAAAGACTATTCTTCTGAAAACTGGTTTAATAATGGGAAAGACCTAGAGAAAAATGGTGTACATTTTGGAGATATTTATACTACCAATGATGAAGAAAGACAAAAGATATCGTCCCCTGTTTATTACGATGGTAATTTCTCGGGTGTGATATCATTAACATTCCATTATCAGGTAATCACTGAGATAACTAATGAGGTAAAGTTAGGAGATACAGGTTACTTGTACATAGTAGACGGTGAAGGAATAGTAGTGAGTCATCCCGATGATTCTCTGATAAATTCCCTAGACATTACTACAGGAGATGCTGGAGAAAAATTAGCTGAAATAGCTAAAAATAAGATGTTACAAGATGAAACGGGAATTGATGAGTATAGGTATGAAGGGGTAGATAAATGGGTGGCATATGCCCCAATACAAGTAGGAGATTCTCAATTTTCAATTGCTGCTTCATTACCTGTCGAAGAAGCCACTGCAGCCGCTACACAGCTTGGAGAAGATCTTCAGCAAAAGACCAATGATTCGAGAAATATGATGCTGATGATAGCAGCTGTAGCAGGCATTGCCGTTGCAGTGGTAGGTTACTTCTCTGCAAGGTATTTCTCTAATCCGATAGTTTCCATTAAAGAGGAAGCTGAAAGACTTGCTGATGGAAATCTATCTTCAGATTTAGATGTTAAGGAATCCAATGATGAAATAGGTGATATGGTTCGGGCATTCAAAACGATGAAATCTAATCTAAGTACGTCATTTGATCGGATCAAGAATACAGTTATGGCCTTAGAAAAAGGGAACATGGATAAGCGAATAAAGTATAGTGACCTCAGTGGAGAATATAGAGAGATATCGAAGTCTGTCAATAATAGTGTCGAAGGAGTAAAAGAAGGCTTCGAGGCGATAAATAATGTATTAAAGAAGATGGAGAACGGTAATTTAGATGACAGGATAGACGTAGATAGATTCGAAGGAGAGTATGCAGAGATAGGAAGGTCAGTGAACGCGAGTTTAGAGAGGATTGCAGACGCATTCGAAGCAGTAGCAGATGAGATGGAAGAAGTAGAAAGAGGCAACCTTGAGAAAAGGATAGATTCAAAGGATTTTGTTGGAGCTTATAGAGAAATAGCTGAGTCGATCAATAACAGTGTCAATGGTGTCCAAGAAGGCTTTGGAGCAATAAGTGATGTATTGAAGGAAATGGAAGAAGGTAATTTAGATGACAGGATAGACGTAGATAGATTCGAAGGAGAGTATGCAGAGA
>CAZEXI010000069.1:0-1706 GCA_964516805.1 uncultured Thermoplasmata archaeon | reverse complement strand
GGTAATTTAGATGACAGGATAGACGTAGATAGATTCGAAGGAGAGTATGCAGAGATAGGAAGGTCAGTGAACGCGAGTTTAGAGAGGATTGCAGACGCATTCGAAGCAGTAGCAGATGAGATGGAAGAAGTAGAAAGAGGCAACCTTGATGAGAGAATTAATTCAAAGGAATTTGTAGGTGAATACAGAAATATTGCAGAATCTATCAACAACAGTGTTGAAGGAGTCCAGGAAGGCTTTGCAGCCATAAATAATGTATTAAAGAAGATGGAGAACGGTAATTTAGATGACAGGATAGACGTTGATAGATTCGAAGGAGAGTATGAAGAGATAGGTGAATCTGTAAATGCAAGTTTAGATAATGTAGCAGATGCCTTGGAACAGATTAAAGATGTGATGGACGATCTAGCGGAAGGAGATCTAACAAATGAGATAGATACGTCATCATTCACAGGTGAATATAGAGAAATAGCTGAGGCTGTGAATGAGAGCATAATTGATACAAGGAATAATATCGAAAACATAATGACTACTGCAGAAGAATTGGATAATGCAGCAGAATCGATTGCAGCATCATCAGAAGAGTTGAGTTCTACATCAGAAAATGTATCTGCTTCAGTACAGAATATATCTGGAGGAACTTCTGAGCAAGCTAAGATGTCTGAAGACCTTTCCCAGACTGTTGAAAGCGTATCTGCCACCATGGAAGAGACCTCAGCTTCTGCCGAAGATATCGCAGCATCAGCAGAGGAAGTTTCAGCTCAAACTGATGAAGGTACTGAACACGCAGAGGAAGTCTCTGAAACTGTTGATGATTTGCAGGACAGGTTAGAAGATACTAAAGATAAAGCCTTTGAACTGGATGAACAGTCAGATGAGATCGGAGAAGTCATAGAAACAATCTCTGATATAGCTGAACAAACTAATCTATTGGCACTAAATGCAGCTATAGAGGCAGCAAGAGCAGGAGAACACGGTAAAGGATTCGCAGTAGTGGCTGACTCAGTAAGAGAGTTAGCAGAGGAAACTCAAGAAGAAACTGAGAATATAAAGAAGATCATTGAAAAAACCCAGATAAATGCTTCAGATGTTGTTGAAGGCGTAAAAGATGTTACAGAAAAGACAGACGAGGCTAATGAAGCTACAGATAAAAATAAACAGTCACTTGAACAGATAAGAGATGCTACAGATTCAGTGTCAGAATCTATCCAGAATATATCTGGTGCTGTAGATGAAGTAGCCAGTAATTTACAGGATGCATCTAATAAAGTAGAAAACGTTGCAGAGATTGCTGATCAAAACAGTGAAGAAGCCGAATCATCAGCAGCAGCGGCAGAAGAACAGAATGCTTCAGTAGAAGAGCTTTCAAGTGCTGCCCAACAGTTGTCTAGTTTAGCTACTGAAATGAACGAGATAGTCAGAGATTACGATATCCAATGATTTTAAGGTGTTAATCATGGATATACAAAAACAAATAGAAGAGAATGATAGCCTCCAGGTAGTCATATTCAGGGTGGGAGAGGATTACCTCTCCTGTCCTATATCCCAAGTAAGAGAGATAATTCAGCTCGAAGAAGTAACGCCAGTACCTTCTACGCCTCCAAAGGTCAGGGGAATATTGAACAGAAGAGGAGAGATAATAACAATTCTAGATCTACCAAAGGTATTGAATTTAGGGTTAGATTTAGAAGAGAACAACTCTCAGT
>CAZEXI010000068.1:5554-8485 GCA_964516805.1 uncultured Thermoplasmata archaeon | reverse complement strand
ATTAAATCTGATTATATTATTGAGCTTGGAAAAGAAGATGGCAGATTGATCGCTAGAAAAGGAGGGTTGACACAAGGGATCCCATTACTTGATATAGAAGAATTGTCTAATCCGAATATACCGGATCTTGATCTACCAACTGAAGTGAAGTCAAAAGCTGGTCATATCAAAACAGGTATCAAAGCTGCTAATTACATTTCAGATCAAGTGAAGATCACAGCTGATGACATGAAATTCAAGCTGTCTGCAGAGAGTGACCAGGATGAAATAGATGTTACAGTTTATGCTGATGAATTCGCGAAATACGAGGTGAATGAGGATATTGAAAGTAATTTCGCTATTGGTTTCTTGAAGGATATGCTTTCATCCGTATCTTCGAAAGCACCTATCACAGTTAGGTTGGGGTCCGATCATCCTATTGAGATAGAGTATCGATTTGCAGATGGCTATGGCAGTGCTTTGATGATGTTAGCTCCTAGGGTTGAGGGTTGAGAAGAAAAATCAATTTTATTTTACTTATTTACTTGAGCTCAGAGTCTACAAAAATTAATTCTAATTTATCTTCCTTACTTAGCACGTGAAGATATATTTGATCAGCTTTTTAAAAACACAATTTTTTTAGTTCTTATATTGAAATACTCTTCCGCCCTACCACAAATAATATAAATATTTAGATAGTAGTCTATCTGCTTGAAAGTTTTAGGAGGTGTACTCTTTTGATATGGTATATGATGTGAACATTATTTCACTTCTAATTATTGGGATTCTAGAGATAGTACTATCGATACCATTGATCTTTGAGAAGATTCCGCCGAATTCGCTCTACGGCTTTCGAACACCAAAGACAAGATACGATGCGGATATATGGTACCAAGCTAACAAGTTCGCTGGAAAGACTATATTTTTGGCTGGACTAATCACTGCCGGAACTGGTTTTGTCTTTGCAGTCTGGGGTCAATATATAGAGACGCTAACGATCGCGTGGATATCATTGCTAGTTATCTTTGCATCATTGTTTGGAGCCTTCACTGCTGCATTCCTTTATTTAAGAAGGCTGTAGATAGAAAAAAACCTGGATTTTATTAGAGATAGAGATATTGAAGAATTGAAGGAATTAATTAAATTAAGAAAAGATCTGCGTTTGAAGAGAGAAAGGAGGAAATCCTAGATAACACTATATGGTGTAGTGAATAAATACTTAGATGAAGATAGTCCATAATACATAGCCATAATTTGAAAAGAATAGTATAATCATATTTACACAAAAAGATTTAAACAAAATAATCATCTTATTCTGGAAGGTGTCAGTAGATTGAACAGAAATAAAATGTTGTCATTACTAGTTGTTTTATTTTTGCTTACTTCGATGTATTCTTTTATTTTTCCAAATATTGTAAAGGGTAGTCACACAGATTCGACCAATGAATCAGATCCTGGTACACCTCCTGATAGTATGATAGTGTATGGTATCGGTAACGAATCGTGGAAAGATGCAGATTGCCAGTTTGGTACGGTACTTATGGGTGGAGGTACTGAGCAAGTTTCTGCCATGAGATGGATGACTAAAAGAACTGATAATGGAGATTTTGTTATTATCAGGGCCGATGATTCAGAAGGGTATCAAGATTTTATTTATAATGCAGTAGGATATGTAGATTCATGTCATACATTGGTCATCAATACTACTGATTACGCAAACAGTGATTACACGGAACAGGTCATTCTCAATGCTGAAGCTATTTGGATAGCAGGGGGCAATCAGACAGAGTATTACGATCTTTGGAATGGAACAAAGTTAGAGAATGCTTTGGAAAGTGTCATTGAAAACAGAAATGCATTGATAGGTGGTACATCTGCTGGAATGGCTGTTTTAGGAGATATAGATTACATACCTCAGAGCTTGGGAGTAAAATCATCTGAAGCTTTAGATGATCCATATCATGATTATATGAAAAAGAGAAAAGAAGGTTTCTTTTATGGCATCCCATATTTAGATGATGTAATAACTGATACTCATCTTAGTGAGAGGGACAGGATAGGTAGGACAATCACTTTTTTAGCAAGAAATATAGAGGATAACAAAACCAATATTAGTGAAGCAAGAGCAGTAACCTGCGATGAAAGCACAACAGTATGTATCGATGAGAACGGTTCTGCAGAGATATACGGTTGGGACGGGTATACAGACTATGCGTATTTTATTAGAGCTGAAACTAAACCAGATAGATGTATATCTAAAGAATCACTTCACTGGAAAGATGCTGTTGAAGTTTACAAGGTGAGGGGAAAGCCTGATGGAAATAAAACCTTTGACCTAAAAGATTGGAACGGGACAGGAGGCAGATGGGAAGATATAGATGTGATTAATGGTACTTTAGATAACTATATCCAGGAACCCGATACAGATAGTTCTTTAAATGCTGATGCAGGGGAGAATAAAACGGTAGGTATAAGCGATGATGTTATTTTTGATGGTTCTAACTCTACGGACGATGGATATATCAATAACTACACCTGGATAATCGATGGCATAGAGTATTACGGTAAGAAAATAAAACACTCATTCGTTGAAGTGGGTAAAAAGGAAGTATTTTTGAAGGTAATAGATTCAGATGGATATTATGAGACTGACTCAGCAACAGTTAGTATCGTAGATGATGTAAGCCCTATTGCTGAGGCCGGTAATAATAAGACTATCAGTTATGGGAAAGCATGTTATTTTAGTGCTGAAAATTCAACTGACAACTTTGGAATCGTGAATTATACTTGGAATATACAAGAAAAAGAATTCTATGCGGAGCAGATGAATTATACATTCACAGATGTAGGTCATTATGAGTCAATATTAACAGTTGAAGATGAAGGTGGTAATAATGATTCAGATTCAATTGTTGTGACAGTTGAAGATAAAACAGACCCGATTGCTGATGC
>CAZEXI010000068.1:0-5454 GCA_964516805.1 uncultured Thermoplasmata archaeon | reverse complement strand
ACAGTTGAAGATAAAACAGACCCGATTGCTGATGCCGGTGTAAATAGAACGGTAGATGAGGATGAAAAAGTAACCTTTAACGCTTCTGGTTCTTTTGATAATGTAGGGATAAGAAACTATACTTGGATGATAAATGGTAAAATAAAAATCGGTGAAGAGGTGACTTATGAATTTACTGAGCCAGGTAAATACGAAGTTGAACTAAATGTGACCGATTCAATGGGCAATTATGATGCCGATATAATATTTATTACTGTTCAGGATGTAACTAAGCCAACAGCTTCTATATCTGGAGAAACTAATGTAGATGAAGATGTTGCTGTTAATCTCAGCGCTTCTAATACATCAGACAACGTTGGTGTAGTTAATTATACATGGATAGTTGATGGCTCTGAGATGTATGGGGAAAAGATCAATCACGACTTTGTAAACCCAGGGACCTCCACAGTCAAATTGAATGTTACAGATAATGCTGGAAATTATGATACAATGAGTATGGAGATAAAGGTGGAAGATACGACAGATCCAAAGGCTTACGCAGACGTGGATAAAGCGGTGTCAATCAATGAAAAAGTTACTCTAGTTGCTGGTAATTCGACTGATAATAAAAGGATAGAATCCTATATCTGGCTTATAGAGGGTGAAAAGTATAGAAGTGAAATAATTTATCATAAATTTAGTGTGATTGGAGAACATACAGTTGAGTTGACCGTTGCTGACGCTGCGGGTAATCTAGACAATGATTCTGTTATAATAACGGTTGGAGATTCTACTGCACCGGTTGCTAGGGTGGATGAAAATCTCACATATGGTGTAGATGAAGAAATAACATTGGATGCATCTACCTCAACTGATAACGGAAATATACAGAGTTATAAATGGACTATTGACGGTAAAGATTACTATGGCATTCGGAGAAATTATTCATTTGATGAGGTCGGTACACATGATGTCATTTTAACTGTAACAGATACAGCTGGCAACATTGATACAGAAAAGGTAACAGTTACTGTGAAAGATACCATCGATCCATCATCTTCAATAGAAATAGAAGGAGAACTGATTGCTGGCAGCGAGATCATCTTAGATGCATCATCTTCTTCTGATAATGTGGGTATAACCAGCTATGAGTGGAAATTTGGAGATGGGTACACTGCTTATGGCGAAACAGTTGATCATACTTACGACACATCTGGTAATTATACGGTCACATTGATAGTTACAGACGAGAATGGTAATCAAAATATATACACCACCGAAGTCAAGGTGAAAGAATATGAGGATGAAGAGGAAATACCTGTCACGCTTTTATTGATAACGATAATATCTGTGCCCATTTTTCTATTATTTCATTATCGAAAAACGATTATTGACCTAATTTAATTATATTTATTTCTGATTTCTTGTATGTAGTTTTTTATTTCATCAACAAGTTCAGGAGAAAATTTTCTTCTATTCATTTCGTCAGCAGCTCTATTATATAGATTAAAGAAATCGAAAGGGTTCTTCACAAGTTCGATGATCTCTTCTTCATCTACAGTTTTAGACTTGTCCACTATCATAACCATCCTTCCAGATAAAAAATGTCCTGGTGGTAGTCCTGTACCTTCTTTATCAACGGTAAAACAATTGTATAATTCAGTCAAATCTCCATCTGGTTTATTGATTATTTTTTCTATTAAATTTTCTAGTTGAACGAACAATTCTTCTTGATTTTTTTCATAGTTCTCTATCATTTGATCAAAATATTTGAATTCATCATCATCTGTTTTGATGATCGCTCCTGGAGAACAGAAAGCGTTAGCTAATCCTTCGCTGACGAGATATTTCATCATGCTTGTCAGGAAATGAGTATCTCTTTCATTCTCATATTTTTGGATAAACGAGTTCTTATTAAACCAATAATCAGCTCCCATATGATGAAATTCATGGGCGAAAATATCATCCTGGAATTGAGATTTGTTGAAATATACGATCGATAAAAATACAGTCCCATTTTTGAACATCCCTCCATTGAATCCATCTACTGTTACTATAAAATCAGGATCGAGCTCGGTATTCTCTGGTAGGTATTTTAGTGCTCTTTGAACCACAGAATTCCAATCGATATTTTTGATTTCATTGATTGTTTCTTTCATCATATCTATATTATCAATTGCCTTCCTGAAACCGTAATCGATTTTCTTTTCCCAAAAATGCATGGTGGAACGTGGTTCATCATCTACTGATAGAAGTGTTCGTTTGAATATTTTGTTTACTTTATCACTCCCGCCATATGCTTCTAACCATATTTTTATATCCGGATGATTCATTAATTCTTTGATATCTTCCTCTTTCAACTTATGACCATTTTTTATTTCTTGTAATTTGTTTAACAATAAGATCGACCCTTCCGTTTGAGGTTCTATTTTCATAGTTTAAAAATAAAATATTTTGTAGTTAAAACTTTCTGATTTATAATTTTATTAATTTAGTAACTTTTAAATCAAAACAATTCCTTTTCAAATCAATATGGAAAAACTAACTAACTCAACCTTTAAAGAGTTGGAAGCGAATATAAAGCAATATGGGAGGAAATTAGAGAAGCTACGTTTTGAAAATAGATTTCGAAATGGGTTCGAAGAAAAAGTAGCTGAAGAGTTAGAGAAGTATCAAAACGATGATGGTGGATTTGGCAATGCGTTAGAACCTGATTTTAGGTTACCAAAATCCTCTCCTTTAGCAACTTCTATAGGTATCAGATATCTGAGTAAAGTCGATACACCTTTAGAATCTCAAAATATAATAAAGTCTGCAGTAAGATATCTTGAACGATCTTATGACGAGGGAAGAAAAGGTTGGTTCGCAGTAATTAAAGAAGTTAATAATTATCCACATGGTTGGTGGTGGCACTGGAATGAAAACGATGAGATGACCATCATTGATAAACACTGGGGCAATCCATCTGCTGAGATCATCGGGTATCTGTACAAGTATAGAAATTACACAAATGAAATAGATGTTGATAGATTGATCGAACATGCTATCAAACATATAAGGGAGAAAGAGAAATTTGAATCAGAGAACGAGATTTATTGTTTTATCCATCTTTATGAAGAAGTTTCTCGAAGTAATGAAAAGAGACTGAAAAAACATATTTCCAGAGCAATTGAACAGGTGGTAGTTTATGATGAAGATAAGTGGAGGGAGTACGTTCCTAAACCATTAGATTTTGTTGATGATCCTAATAAAGCGAATTTTGGAATAAGTAAAGATAAGATACAGAGAAATTTAGAATTCCTTATAAAAAAGTTAGAAGAAGAAAAGGTACTAACACCTAATTGGGAAACATCTGTGTATGAAGGAGATTTTAAACAAGCCATCGATGAATGGAAAGGTATTTTGACTTTAGAAGCACTTAAAGTACTCGATAATTATGGACTGATTGAAAAATAAACGAAAAGATAAGGATAAATACAAGTTCAACCCTATTATTTATTTCATAGGAGGTGGAGAGATGAAAGGAGCTTTAATATTCCTAGCAGTTTTTGCTATTTTTTTAGTGATAACTCTAGGGATACCTAATATACCACCAGGAAGGATAATCTATGACGGGATAGGTGCTGTTGAAACAGATTTTGAGATATTGGGTGTAAGGGTACCTAGATTGGTGACTTCCGTCTTCAATGGGGTAGTTTATGGTGTGATAGCTTTCTTGATATACTCTGTAATAGTGTGGCTTGGAATATTTAAGAAAAAGGAAGAGGCAGAGGAATATAAGGATATATCTAAACCAATGTGAGAATTGTAAAAAATCATCGTGTTTAGATATTATATTTTTTTTGCATTTTAATTAAGAGCTTGAACTAATTTTTTGTATTGGATTATCCTAATCTTAATAGAAAGAGATATATGTATTATTGAAGCTATCTTAATAGGAGGGGTCTTTATGGTGAGTATAGAAGAGAAACCAAGTCTAAAAGATATACAGATTATCACTTTAAATTCCGAAAATATCGCTGATTATGGGGTCTGTGGATACAAAGATGTTAAAAAACATGTTGAATTGAGAAAGAAGATAGAATGGTACAAAGAATACCATCCTAAAGGATTACGTATTAAAGCACTATTGAGTGATTTGGGAGGATATCAGGGCATGATCGAATATATACCTGGAGAATATGCTCACAGACCTATTGATGCTGAAGGATATATGTTCATACACTGTGTTTTCGTTGGGTTCAAGAAGGAGTTCAAAGGGAAGGGATATGGCTCTTTGATGATCGATGAATGTATAAAAGATTCTATAGAAGCAGATATGAAGGGGGTTACTGTGGTGACTAGAAAGGGTTCTTTCATGGCAAAGAAGGATATCTTTCTAAAGAAAGGATTTACAGTTGTAGATAAAGCAAAACCGGATTTTGAATTGCTAGTTTTGAAATTTGATGAAGATTTTGAGGATCCTAAATTTAGAGATATGGAGAGATCTCTTGATAATTATAAAGATGGGTTGTACATCATACGGTCTGTTCAGTGTCCATATACTGAGAAGAATGTTAACGAGATGGTAGAAACTGCAGAGAATAAATATGGATTGAAAGCGAAAGTTGTCGATTTAAAAAGTGTGTATGAGGTTCAAAATTCTCCCTGCCCATTTGGAACTTTTTGTGTAATTTATGATGGTGAGATCATCAGTCATCATCCAATAAGTAATACTAGGTTTGAGAATATAATGGAAAAGAAAAAGATTTTAACATGATAAGAACGAAACTTTCTGTATTAGTTGGTACTCCTTCCCATCTTACCGGTGGAGAGATATCTTTTCCTGTACACGTGTAGATATCTGGTATTTTCCCTCCTTCATCGAATTCATCGCTCATCAATTTTAATGTCATATTAATCCCTAAAATAATAAAGATAATATGTAGATATCATTCTTTCTATAGGTAGAATCCATAATACAAATTTTTTATACAAAGTCATCAATTGTGTCCAGATGGATAGATCAGATTCATATATTTTAACGCTCGATGAAGGGACTACTAGTGCCAAATCTTTCATTGTAGATGGGAAAGGTAAAGTCGTTGGCAGAGGACAGAATCCGTTCCAGCAGTATTTTCCTGAACCAGGATGGGTTGAACATGATCCTGAAGAGATATGGGATATGCAGGTGAAGTCCTGTAAAGAGGCTATAGTCGATGCAGGCATAACTGCAGAGGAAATATCTGCTATAGGTGTGACAAATCAAAGAGAGACGACGGTAATCTGGGATAAAGAAACCGGAAAACCAGTTCATAGAGCGATCGTTTGGCAGGATAGGAGGACTTCTGAGATCATAGATGAAGTTTCAGAGGATCATTTTGATTTGATAAACGAGAAAACTGGCTTGATACCAGATTCATACTTTTCAGCCCCAAATGTAAAGTGGCTTTTGGATAATGATAAAGATGTAAGTGATAAGATTGAGAAAGAAGA
>CAZEXI010000067.1:0-8806 GCA_964516805.1 uncultured Thermoplasmata archaeon | reverse complement strand
ATAACGATAGTATCCCTGGAGAGGTTGTCGAAGTTGTTGGACGTACAGGAATGACTGGTGAAGCTACTCAAGTAAAAGTTCGTGTACTAGAAGGATCTGATGAAGGACGTATCATAACTAGAAATGTTATGGGTCCTGTCCAGAAAGGAGATATCCTGATGCTTAGAGAAACGGCACGAGAAGCTAAAGATATCGGAGTGAGATAAGGATGGTAGAAAAGAGGAACTGCACTTTTTGTGGCAATCCGATAGAACCTGGAACTGGGAAAGTCCATATAAAGAATGATGGACAGTCCTTTTATTTTTGCTCAAATAAATGCAAAAAGAACCTTCTAAAGCTAGGAAGAAAAGAGAGAGAAACAAAGTGGACTCAGAAACATGCACAGGAAAAAGCAATCAAAACATACAAGAAGAAGGACAAGGAAGAGGACAAGAAAGGAAAGAAAAAGATTATCAAGAAGAAAGAATAAGGTGATCTTTTGGAAACAACATTCTTAATGGTCAAACCTGATGGTGTCCAAAGAGGTTTAGTAGGTCCAGTGATAAAAAGATTGGAAGATAGAGGACTAAGGATTACAGCTATGAAGATGATGACGATTGAAAGAGAACGTGCAGAAGAGCATTATGCAGAACACGAAGGAAAGGATTTCTATGAACCTTTGTTAGAATACATAACATCTGGCCCAGTCGTTGCTATGGCAGTAGTGGGAAAAGACGCTATCTCCATGGTAAGAAAAATGGTAGGTGCTACAGATCCACATGAAGCAAGTCCTGGGACGATAAGAGGAGATTACGGTATAGAGATCGGCAGAAATATCGTTCACGCATCTGATTCACCGGAGAGTGCAGAGAGAGAACTAGACATATTCTTTGATAAGGAAGAATACAACAATTATAGAAAGGTTGAAGAAACCTGGATTTACGAATAAAAAACCCTTTTTCTATTCTAATTCTTCTAATTCTGAATCTATCCATTTTAGGAAGTGCTCTGCACCTAGATCAGTAAATATTTCTCTAGATTCTTCTAAATATTCTTTAGCTTTTTCATTATCTTCCATTTCTTTATAGATTAATCCAAGATCGTACTTGAATTCAGCAATGTTGAAAGGTACATCTAATTCTTCGTTTATCTCCAATCCTTCTTCTATTAAATCAATAGCATCTTCGAATTTTCCTTCTTCTCTTTTTATAAGACCTTCAACATGATATACTGCAGCGATGCCGATCATCTCGTCAAGGCTTTTCATTATATCTTCAGCCCTTTTGATATGATGTTTAGCTTTTTCAATTTCATCAGCTTTTACCAGGGCTTCAGACATGTTGAAAGATCCCCATCCAACCCATCTTTTATTTCCTACAAGCTTAGCTGATTCGATCTCTTTTTTGAAGTAATCGATTGCTGTATCCAATTCACCTTTCTTCATATACTGATCGCCAATATTATTGTAGATATTCGCCAATTCGTTATGAGATTCTGTATTTTCAAAATAGCTTAATCCTTCTTTATAATAGTCTATAGCTGTATCATTTTCACCTTTATGAGCATAAACATTGCCGATCTCCACGTTCGATTTACTGTGAATATATTCATTATCTATTTCCTGAGATTTTTCTATAGCAGTTTCATAATTTTCGATTGCTTTATCAAGATCACCTTCTCTCCAGTTAATGTATCCAAGCCCCATGTTCGCTCTAGCGACCCCTTCAGTATAATCTAGTTCCTCTGATATGTTGAGAGATTCGTTATAATTCTCTCTTGCTTTTTCATACTCTTCTTTTTCCTTGAATATATGACCTATTTGAGAAAGAGCTTCTGTTTTAAGCTGATCATCATCTTCAGATTCAGATAATTTTTTCAATGATCTCCAATAATTTAATGACTGATTTAACTTACTGGCATATTCATTATATTCACCAAGCATTTTAAGAAGATAGACCTTTTTTTCCTTCTTATTATCGATGTTATTAGCTTTTTTCAAGGACTTGAGTGATTTTTCAAAATGGTCTAGAGCAGTCGGTATATCCAGTGACTTAAGTGCTTTCTCCCCGGCCTTCTTAGAATATTCATACGCTTTGTCATACAATTTCCCTTCAAAGAAGTGTCTGCTCAGCTCATAATAATGGTCCTCTAGTTCATTGGAATATATTTCTTCTATCACTTTACTGACCTGTCTATGAGATACACGCTTACGGCTCCTACCCATATTTTCGTATATCGTTGTTCTGGTCTGAAGATGATTGAATTTATAAAGTTCTTCATCTGAGTCGGGTACTTCATTGATGATACCTTGATCTACTAAGCTATCTATAATATCAAGAAGTTCTATTACATCCATATTCATTATTCTCTCTAGAATCTCGAAATTAAATTCCGTACCTAATAGAGATGCATACATCAGAACTTTTCTTTCATTTTTGTCCAATTTTTCTATCTTCCTTTCAGTAATGTCTTTTATCGACGATGGGATTGAAATGTTAGAAAGTTCCTCTTCTGGATTCCAGGTGTAAGAATATGGGTTTATGACGCCTTCATTGACCATCGAATTAAGAATTTCTACAACATAATATGGATTGCCTTCGCTTTCTCTATAGAGTGTCCAGATAAATGATTCTGGGAAATCTTCCCTTTGAGTTTGATTTTTTATCATCTTTGTTATCGAATGATAATCCAATCTTGGAATATTGATAGTCGTAACTAAACGTTCCTCCTTCATCCTGTTAAGAGTGGTCTCCAGTGGCAGTTCTTCATTTTTATATTTTAATTCCTCTGGTCTATACGCTCCTAAAATCATCACTCGATCGTCTGAAATATGTCTACTAAGATGATGAAGTAATTGTGAAGAGGATTCATCTATCCACTGCAGATCATCCATAAATAAAAGAACAGGATTCTCTTTAGATAGATTCATTATGATATCAGTTATCCTGTTGAACATCATCTCTCTTCTGTCAGATAGAGATACGTTTTGTGAAATAGGCTGTTCTTCCTGCTCATTGGTTCCTATCAGGCTTAGAGGGGTCCTTGATTGAGAACCAGATGAGGAAGCTGCCCCTGTAATCATACTTGAAACAGATTCTTCATTTTCATCTTCTTCTGTTAAATAATCTCCCAACGCTTCAAAAAATGATAGGTATGGGTCTGTACTTTCATAATATAGACATCTACCTTTTAAGATCTCGAATCCTTCTTTTTTTAATTTTTTAATAAATTCTTCAGCGATCCTAGTTTTACCAACACCAGCCTCGCCTTTTAACAATATGAATCTACCGTTTTCATCCAAAACTTTGCTCATATGATGTTCTAACTCTTTAAGGATATCTTTTCTATCAACAAAATCATAGCTGTCATCCATTGTTGAATCAGTGTCCGATTCTGGCATCAACTATCAAAATAGAAGAAAGTTATTAAAACTTATCCCACAAAGTCTAAAGTTTAATATTTTACATAACTTATTATTGTAATGGTACTTTTTTCATTTTGATAAATCAGACATATACCGAAATCTTTATTACATAAAAACTACATTGACTATATGTCTGACGTAAATATACTATACGTCGGACTTTATCTTAAGTGGTGTGCTTATGACGTCGGACACAAAACGTATAACTGTCAGAATCCCTGTAGAGATGTCTGAGGAATTAGAAAGGTTAGTTGAAAAAGGGGATTATTCTTCTATTTCAGAAACAATTAGAGCTGCAATCGATGACTTTATCAAAAATAAAAATGCTCCTGATCATATCTCAAAAGTAACCGTTGATCTTCCAAAGAAGAAGGTGAGTGAGATCGAGGATCTCGTTCAAGAAGGAGATTCAGTAAATGTAGATGATGCGATCAGGACTGCAGTTAGAGAATACGTGAAAGAGAGAATAAAACAATACAAAAAGAAACTTGAAGAATAGATCGAAAAATTCCTTTGATCAATCTCTACATAAGGTTTAAGCTTTAGTAAGGGTAGTTGATATGAAGTATGATCAAAATTATCAGGATATGGACGAAACATCAGATATTAAAACATATGTGATAGGTGTAGGTGGGGGAGGAAATAACAGTATAAATCGTCTGAGTAGAATCGGAGTTTATGGTGCTGAAACCCTTGCTATAAATACTGATAAACATCATCTGCAGAATATATCTGCTAATAAAAAAATGTTGATCGGTAACTCTCACAACAAAGGTAGAGGGGCTGGTGGAAGTCCCAAGATAGGTCGCGAATGTGCAGAAGCTGCTTCTGGAGGATTCAACAAACTTTTTTCTGATGCCGATCTTGTTTTCCTAACTGCTGGTATGGGAGGAGGTACAGGAACTGGTGCGACCCCTGTCATCGCTGAAATGGCTCGAAGGAAAGGTGCTATGGTGATAGCTATAGTGACCATGCCTTTTTCAGTAGAAGGTAACAGGAAAAAGATAGCATGGGCAGGAGTGAATAAGATTCAAGAATATGCCAATTCTACTATAATCCTAGAGAACGATAAGCTTCTAGATGTAGCCCCCAACCTTCCGATTGATCAGGGGTTTGGAATAATGGATTCTCTGATCTCAGACCTGATTAAAAGTGTGACTGAGACTGTTACTTTACCGTCCTTGATAAATCTTGATTTCAATGACCTTCGTTCTGTTTTAGGTGGAGGTGGGGTCTCTACTTTAATGACTGGAGAGGCTCACAGCAGTGAGCCGGAAAAAGCTGTTGAAGAGGCAAGTGAAAATCCTTTCCTAGATATAGATTATTCGGGTGCTAAAAGAGCGCTGATACATTTGACCGGTGGACCTAAGGACTTATCGATAAAAAAGATGAACGATATAGTGGGAATGATGACATCCAGACTTGACCCGGATGCAGGAGTAATATTCGGTGCTCGTATAGATCCAGAATGTGATAAAAAGATAAAACTGATGTCAGTTGTTACCGGTCTTGAGGAAAGTGAAAAAATAAAGAAAAAGTCTGTATGCTGAAATTCAATTTTTTCAATCTTATTCAGAGTAAATTGAGAAATCTTGATGAAAAATATTTTATCCTGAATTACATTTTTATATCTATGAGTGAAAAGGACATCACTAAATGTTTAATCTCCAGTGATGACGGATGTTATCTTGATATATCAGTATCTCCGAATTCCTCTGAATCAAAGATCAGTGGAGTAAATATATGGAGAGATAATTTAGAGATATCTGTAAAAGAAAGAGCTCAGGATGGAGAGGCTAATAAGGGAATAATCGAGCTTTTGTCAGAAAGCTTAAATATACCAACGAACAAGATTGAAATAGTGAAAGGAAAAACAACAAAACAAAAAAGGATATTTTTTAGGTCAGTAGATATTCATGAGATAAAAAACAAGTTAGAAAAAATGGTATCATGAGATTAAAAGAAGAGTTGGAAGGTCTTCAGGATGTTTTAGAGGACATAAAAAATGAGGAAGAAGAGGTACCTATAATTGTCGAAGGTAAGAAGGATGTCAAAGCCTTGAAAAGATTAGGCTTTGAAAGAGATATAATAAGGATAAAGAAAAACGATACTATTTTTCATATTGTAGAAGATTTGAGAGGAACTTATGAGAAAGTTATTATCTTGACCGATTGGGACTCAACCGGTGGAAGACTGAGCGGTAAGATAAAAAAAGCCTGCCAGGCGAATATTATAGATTATGACCTAGAGTACAGAAGAGAGATAATCAAATACGTAAAGAAAGAAATCAAAGACGTCGAATCTATACCTTCTTTTATAAATAGAGCTGAGCAGATAATCTCGAACCCATATGAGAGCAGAAATCCATAGATATTATAGGAAAATATTAAATTTCATAGTGTCATTACCGGTTAGAATACAATGTCTCGAGTTAAAGTAATCAAAGATGTTTCGGAATTTGTTCCAATACTTAGAGCAGTGAGTACCCCTGTAAAGAAGCAGGTGTATACTGAGTTAGCAGAGGGATGGAAAACTGCTGAAGAGATAGAAGAGAAGTACGGTGATGAGGGTAAAAGAGCTTTACGTTTATTTGATAAAATGAAACTTGTTGAAACCCGATGGCAGCATACAGGTAGAGAAACTAGAAAGGCATATCATACTTATTATTCATCTGTTCACATAGATGCATCAGTGCCTATTAAAGAGATCAGTGATGTTCTTTATGCAGCGATGCTGGATGAAGAAGAATTCGAAGATATGGAAGAGCAGGTGATTGAATCTGTAGAAGGTGGAGAGAATTTTGCCAATGATATCAGTGAAAAGGTAGGCTGCAGTCCGACAACTTTGAAAAGTTTAGTTAAGAGATCTGTAAAACTGAATTATAAAGGACATAGGATAGAAAAAATCTAAATAAGGAGGGCCTTAAAATGGATTTAGACGACCTAAATATATTCGATAAATTATCCACTGGGACATTTGCTCTGATATCTGGAATATTGATTATAGCAACAGTGACTATTTTTATATACACTATATTTCCACTTTTATCTAACGATGGATTAGGATTTACCTATGCTATCGTAGCTTTGATCCTCGGGATCATCGCACCGCTGTTCTTTTTTATAGAGGACCTGTTCGATGTAAGTGATATTATCGGTAAATTTATCGCTGGTATATCTATAGCAGTTTTAGTAGTTATTCTGATCAACATTTATGCTACATTTAACTTAGGCAGCTGGTTGAAACCGTTCCCACATGTTTTATTATCTGGAATAATGGGTTTTGTCACTTCACTATTTTTAGTCAGAGGTGTGATAGTACCAGCTTATGGTGGATACGTGGAAACGGGTCAAGAAGGTTGGGAATATGAAACAGAGGAACCTGTAAGTACTTCTGAAGATGAAGAAATATATCGATCAACCGAACCCTCAGCAAGCTCAGAGGAAGAAGAATTTGAAGACGAAGAGAAAACGTTCCCAGAAGAGGAAGAAGATCCTTGGTGAAGGTTTTGAAAGCAGTTCTTAGGCTTGGTCACAGGCCTGAAAGAGATAAGAGAATGACAACTCACGTTGGGTTAACTGCAAGAGCTTTTGGAGCAGATGTAATGTACATGCCCAAGTTAGATAAAAAGATCGAGAAAACTCTTTCAGATGTGACAGATAGATTCGGTGGTAATTTTAAAATCAAGGTAGAAAATGATTGGAAAAGATTGGTAAAGGAATGGGATGGCGAAGTCGTACATCTCACGATGTATGGTACAGATATCGATGAATTTTTCGAAAAGGATGAAAGAATAAACGATCCGCTCATAATAGTAGGAGCAGAAAAAGTTCCTAGAGAAGTTTATGATATGTCTGACTATAACATATCTGTCGGAAATGAACCGCACTCTGAGGTGGCTGCTTTAGCGGTTTTCATGGATAGATTAAATGAAAGGATGATCGATCAGAATATAGGTGGGAAAATATCCGTATTACCCACGGATGAGGGTAAAAGAGTTTTGAATTATTCTAATATTCCCTCTATGAAAGAGTGTTATGAATACTTAGATGAAATAGGTATCGATGATGGAGTAATTGAACATTCTATGGATGTATTGGAAAGAGCTTTAGAGCTTCATGAAAGGTTTGGAGGAGATCTAAAGCTGATAACTGCAGGAGCTTTACTTCATGATGTGGGCAGGTCAGTGAGCCACAGTGTGGAACATGGGATTGAAGGTGGAAAGATAGCAAGAGACGAAGGTTGGCACGAAGAGCTAGCTAAGATAATAGAGAGACATATTGGCGGCGGTATAACCAAAGATGAAGCTGAAGTTCAGGGGATTCCAGTTAAAAGTTACGTTCCTGAAACTCTTGAAGAAAAATTGATCTGCCACGCTGATAATACTGCTGGTGGAAAAGAAAGATTTGATGATCTTATAAATAGGACAGAAGAAGCTGGTTACAAAGAAAGTGCTGAAAGGATGAGAGAATTAGCAAGGTATTTTAAAGAAGAACATTATTTAGAATAAGAAAATAGAAAAGGTTTTTAGAGGGTTTCTCCGGTTTGTATATCCATCATTACAAATCCAGAGTCAACCTTTGGATAGAAATCAGTTGATTTCTGAGGCATCCTTTCTTCGTTTTTAGATACTTTTAGTACCTGTTCAGGTTTGGTAGCATTCACTAAGAATGCAACAGTTGCTTCACCATCTTCAACTCTTTCGATGGCATCTTTGCCCCATCTCTCGTAAGATATGCCTTCGTCGATATGTAGTTCACCAGTGTTCATGACTTTTTGGAAGATTATATCTCTAAGTATAACAACATCCAATTCCTTGTAATCATCTGAGTATTCTTCTGAGAGTATATCATCAACAACATCCCTAGACTTCAATTTAAGTCCGTATGCTTTTTCTCCATCGTACACTACGAATGAAGAAGTGTCTTCGTTCTTTTCTAAGAAATCTTTGTTATCATCGATATCTATCTCTTGAACATCGAAGTATTCTTTCAAACCCTCAAGATGCTCAGCTTTGAATTCGTCTTTTAAAAGCAATCTATGACCTGGTAGAACAACAAGTCCTGGATCTTCTACTGGAACCATGTAAGTCATTCTCCAATTGAAAGCTTCATCTTCATCGTATCCAGGATTTTTCTTTCTCATCTCATCTCTGTAATTGACTGCAGTTTCATATCTGTGATGACCGTCTGCTATGACTACTTGTTCCCCATTGAGGACTTTTTTAACTTCCTCTATTTTTTCTTCATCTTCAATCTTCCAGACTCTGTTGTGAACACCATATCCATCAGTGGCCTCGTACAACGGTTCTTCTTCAGCTATCTCATCGAACAGATCTATTGTTTCGTGTTCTGGATCGCTGTAAAGCATGAATCCAGGTTCAAGATTTTTCTCTGTAGCTCT
>CAZEXI010000066.1:0-8950 GCA_964516805.1 uncultured Thermoplasmata archaeon | reverse complement strand
TGTATAAATGTAAGAAATGCGGTGTTGAAGCACATAGAGATGCTGTTGGAGCTTTGAATATAGGGCTTGCTGAGGGACTCGACGTCCCTCCGGAGGTCATTAACATCTACTGGAATGCGTAGCATTCCATCGATTCACGGAATTCATTATTAAATTCCGTGTAAGGGCGATGACACGTCCAGAGGTGGTCTCGTAATGTTTTTTCGTTTCATCAGAGACCAACGAGACGATCTCGGAGATTCCTCCGTCTTTAGGCGGAGGAGTATGTCAAAGATGACTGCTAATTCTTCCATCAACACAGCAGTGTCTTCTACAAAAACGGAATCTGGATACTCCTCCTCACTTTCCATCACAAGTACATCTAAACCAGCCTCTTTTAAAGCTCCCACATATTTTTCATGCTGACTTAACGATCTTTTAAAATCTGGAACTCTTTCAACAGGACTCAATCCTTCACTAATACTCCTACTTGGCTCTCTGACGATTGCTTTTTTAAATTCCATATCCGATTACCTTCTTTTTTTAACATCGTATGAGCTACCTGTGGTAACCATAACGATCAAAAGAGGTAATACGATTATGAATATAAATATTAGGAAAAAGAAAGATAGAAATACATTAGAAGTCATGTCTGGAAGTATACTTATATTAAATCCCTCAAAGCTCAATGAATATCCTCTGTATTCTAATATCTTTAAAAAGAATACCGTCGAAAAGAACAACAGAATGTACCTGACAGCTTTTAAAAAATGATCCGGTTCGACCTCTTCTTTTTCCCACTCAGGTTTTTCTTCTTCCTCCTTATATCTTAAATTTTCTCGAACACTCGTATAATTTACAGGTATAGATTTATAGGATTTTTCAGTCTCATCTTCTTCCTTAGAGATGTACATTTTTGGATTTTCTTCTCGTTTACGTGCTTCTTCTAGTTTTCTTCTTCTGATCTCTTTCTTCACTTTTTCTTCGTAGGTCTCTTCATGTTCTGAGAATTTCACATCTGGAAAGAGTTTTCTACCACATTCTGGACATACATAATCATCGCCGACTTCCTTCTTACAATAGAAGCAGTAAGCCATCGTTCTCCCCCCTTGTATGATATATATAATCTATCTTATAAGATTTAAAGATTTCTTTTATTAAGTATATTTAATTAATAGATTATATAAATGAATTGAAAGTATTCTTTTTGAATGTATTTTAAGATAAGTCTAAATACTTGTCAAACCATATTTTAAATTAGGTGATAATAAATGACCAAAGTGAAAATCAAAGATAGAAAGGAATCTAATGTTCTATGTGTAGAACATGAGGGAGATTACAAAAATATTCCACACGATGATTACTTCAAAATGCTAAAATCTTGGGCTAAGGAACATAAAGCACGACCCTACTCAAAACCTATCGGAATATTCTATGATGACCCAGAAAAAAATGAAGAGGATGATCTACGAGCAGATATAGGTTTACTTATAAAGAAAAAGAGACCGACTTCAGGTAGTATGCATATCAAATACCTACCCAAGATGAAAGTCGCTGAGGCTAAGTATAAAGGAACACGTGAAGATATCAAAAAAATATACAACGATGTATATGATTATATTAGAGAAAAGGGATATAAACCAGCTGGTTCACCCATGGAGATATACAAGGGAAAATCAAAGATGGTAGACGGTAAAAAAGTGATGAAAGGCGTTTTACAGGTACCAATAAATAAGAAAAGATAAATGCGAAAAACATCGCATTTATCATTTTATTTAACAAATCTCAATAACTCTTAAAATTCTGTATTTTATTCTTTTCTGATCAATGTCTCATCATGACTTTTTATAAATCATCAACAAGTTTGGTCTCACTAACGGTCGTAACTGATCCTAGATTGTCATTTTTATCTTCGATCTCATCTACTCTTAGATACTCTTCGCCTTCTATCTCGACCAGTTTCACCTCATCTCCAACGGTATAATCAAACTTCGTTTCGCCATCGAATACTAAAGTGAAATAATTGTTTCCATCTCTTATCTTCTTGACGACATCCTCACGACTCTCTTCATATGGATATCCTACACCGTAATCATCCATCTTTTCATGAACTGAAACTCTCTCAATTATCCCTTCATCATTGTACTTAACACCTGATATTAGAAAATCTATCTTATCTATCATATCATTCATAATATCCCTCAAAGCATGTCTTTTATATTATTACACTCCTTTTCGATCCTCTCTACAGCCATCTCTTGGTCCCTTATCTCGATATCCGGGCGTTCTTCTTCAAAGATGGATATCAGTTCTTGAGGGCTGTGATCATCTATCGCGTTCAATATCTTTCTTCTAAATACAAGAGCCATCATCTTATGATTTTTTACAAGTTCAGCTACCGAGTATCTTCCCTCAAGCCATTTATCATAATGTTTCTGATCTATCTCACTCAGATATTTTTGAAGATCTATCATCTGAAAGGTGTTTTTATCTGATAATATTTAAAAGTTATTAAATCAAAGATAATTAAAAAAAAGGTAAAAGTTAAAATACCTCTTAAACTATATTTTGTACTTGGGGGATAAGATGAAATTAACAAGATGGGATATGATAAAATGGGAGAATTGGCCACTATGGCTCAAGGGTTTCTTTATATTCTGGCCTTCGATAGGTCCTGCATTTTACTTCATTCAAGGTGCTCCTGAAGAGGGGACAGAAGAGTTACTGAATATCTGGAATAAGATAGAATATCAAACTGAGTTGATTTATTATTTCATCGGTTTATGGGCTATTAATCTAGTGATCCTAGGTGCAATTTGGATAATAGCTGGTATGGCTAATTCGAGCGAAAGTTTTGAAGAGAAAAAGAAGATAAGGAGGGTACTGGTAAAGAAGGTTCCAGAAAAGAAATTAAGAACACTCAAGAAAAAACCAAAGGAAGATCAATAATATCTTTCTTTCATATTTCTCACGTGTTTCGTCAGCCTTTTTGGATGTTTAACTGTTAGAACATATGCTTTTCCATTTTTAAGATCAAGTTTTACCCCTTTGGTTCCAGCTGCTATATAACCTATCGATCCATCTGGGCCTATCCTGTGTCCCCAACCCATAAAATCCTTCAAAGGTCTTATATTCGTCACTTCGATATTTTCAATCTGATGTAAAGGTACATCTTTTCCAAAGGGTCCAAAATAAAAAGACAGATTTTTGTTGTCACATCTCACATCTAAGGCTCTAAATAAATATCCAATACAAAGTAATATCACCAGTACTACCACCATGCTGTAAGAAAAATAATTAGTGTCTGGTACGAAATAAATAGTTATACTGATTATTACAGCTGCTATTACGAAAGCCAGGGTAAAGGCTTTCATAGTTATCCTTTCATGATATATTTCACCACTTGAAGGTAGATTTTCAAGTTCATAATCATCTAAAGTAGAGCCATTGTTCATTCGTTTTCTTCTTCTTAAATAGGGCCTGAGCATGATATAGATGAGAATTGCTGCCCCACCTAATGAGTAACCTGCTATTATAGGGCCATATATCCTTTCAGGAATAGAAATGTAAATAGGGACCAATATTATCGGTATCAAAGCTATAAGGAATATAGCTACCGCTAGCCAGCGTAGATTTATCTTCTCAGTAAGTGTTTCTTTTTTTCCCATTTGTTCTCACTTTTCAAAAATCCCAATCGGGATGGGGTTTAGGAAGTCTCAGCAGATCATCTAAACGCATAAGTAATTTATTCGGGCCATATAAATAATCTGTCACTGATAGAGCAGTAGGAGAACGAACACCTAGCCACATCCTAGTAAAAGCACCCACAGAGGCTTTTAGTTTCGGTAAACCAGTGGTAAATCCTTTTTCAGCCTTTGATTCTTCTCCAAGAGTGACCGTATATTCACCTGAAATCCCTTTCCATTTAGAATCTGATGGTAACTTGCTTTCTATAGGGTCATCTAATTTTAAATTGAATTTAATTTCACCGAAGGGAAGATGTGTATTCCTCAAGCAATTCTCTAAGTTCAAAATCCTCATCTGCCAGTAAGCAACAGCGCTCATCTTGTTCTCAAATTTTGAATCTTTAGTTATCCTTCTTTTATTCAGTGGCTTTTTAAGAATATCCTGCATCTGTATACCGCCAGGTTCCCTCATCCTGACAAGATTCACCTGATCACCTAAGTTCCTCAACAAAGCCATCAGCTCTAAAAATTGTTCATAATTTTGATATGTCATCCATTTGACCGAATATGGACCTTTTTCCACATTTTCTACACCCAACCACATATGATGAGTGATCTTTTCTCCAGACTCATCATAATAACCTAGTCCAAAATCGTTTTTCCAAAATTCCATCTCACCTTTGGTTCCCTTTGGTTTCAACAAGCTGCATCTACCGTGTCTTTTCATCCGATTTATCCTTGCTTCATAGACCTTCTTCCAATCATCCTTTGTGATCCTTTTTGGTGGCTCTGGATCCACATCGATTGTGATATCAGAAGGATCGAAATTTATCCAGTTCTCGTAATTTCCTGTACCGTATCCTAGCCTGTTGTAGAATCCCTGTTCAAACATTCCTAAAGCTGATACGTCAGCTCCACCTTCTGCGTCGTCTGCGATAGCTTTTGCTGTAAGCTTTCCTGCTAAGCCCTGTTTTCTAGCGACTCTACTTGTGGTAACACTAGTAACTACTGAGAGGTCCAATTTTTCATCTAGGTATTGTATCGTACCTGGAACAGTTAATACTAGACATTCAGGCTGTCCGTCCATATCCGCAACTAATGCGTTGCTGACCTTGAGGAAGATGTCCATCTTCTCCTCATCACCCTCACTTATCCAGCCAGTTTCTCTCCAGATGCGGTGAACAGCATCTTTGTCTTTTTCATGGTTATATTTTCTAAAGTTATTCATGATCGATCACAGATGAATTTCCTGTAAGTAAAGGTTGTATTTAAAAAGAGTGTTAAGAAAATTAAAAAAATGTTTATTCCTATCCGGGCTATCCTAGTTCCATAAACCATACATAGCTCGGATAGGGCTCATATCTCTATATTTTGTTCTTGTTTGCTTCATCTTTCTCACTGATATGCCTATGGTTAGTATTGTATTTATATTTATTTTGAAGATAAAAATAGATAAGTACAAATCCGGATAATATAGGTACAAATTTCAAGTTGAAAAAGTTTTTATCGTCATTTCATATTTAATCCAGAGTGATCTTACTTATATTTTAAACCTTTGGGTTCGTGTATTACCCCTTCTCCTTTCTCGACCGTACCGACGATCTTCCCGTCAACTTCTTCAGCCACGTCTTCAGCGACTTCGCTATCAACTATGACAGTAAAACCCATGCCCATGTTGAAGGTTTTGTACATCTCTTTATCAGATACTTCTCCTTCTTCCTGAAGGAAGTTGAATATAGGGAGAGGTTCAATTGGATCCTCTATTACATACTTGTACTCTTTATTGATTCTAGGTATGTTTTTCAAACCTCCACCAGTTATATTAGCCATTCCTTTGACTTGATAATTCTTGATGAGGTCCATTATTGGCTTGACATATATCTTTGTAGGTTCAAGCATAACCTCACCCAAAACACCAAAATCTAATTTGTCATGGTAAGGATAGGGACATTTTTCTACTACCTTTCTAGCAAGAGTAAATCCATTTGAATGTATGCCAGAACTGGTAAGACCAACTATCTTATCACCCTTTTCAACATCATCACCATCGATGATATCTTCTTTTTTTACAAAGCCAAGTGCTGTACCAGCAAGATCGAAACCCTTCACGATCTCTCCTAACGTCGCTGTTTCTCCGCCGATGATGGTCATGTTTGACATCTCTGCGCCCTTCTGCAATCCTTTCCCGATCTCCTCCGTTAACTTTGGATCAGGATCCTCCATGGCTAGATAATCAACGAAAGCTATCGGTTCAGCACCATGACAGATGGCATCATTGACGTTCATGGCGATACAATCTATACCTATGGTATCCCATTTCTTCATCTTATCTGCGACTATCAATTTCGTACCCACCCCATCTGTACATAATGATAAAGCATAATCCCCAAAATCGATGAATCCAGTAAATTCACTTTTCAAAGGTGCACCGATACCTTCTCTTGCGAACAAAACAGTGTCTTTCAAAGACTCGATAGCTTCGTCTTCCTTTTCGATGTCCACTCCAGCTTCCTTGTAGGATAATGGTGTCATGTTTCAACATCTTTTCAATATATTTATTACTTTTCGGTCTCAATATGAGCACAAAAACTTAAATTAACAGGTATGTATAAGAACAAAAATGAGCATCATAAAGGAGGCTTTTAATTGTCATTCCGCGACTATGTAGATATTTTTGAAAAAAAAACTGTAGAAGAAGAGGTTTCAGTTGACCTAGATTTAACGAAGGAAGCAAAGAAAGATCTCAGCCAACCAGTTTATTTCCCAAATTTCCCTGGTGGGAAGACTATCGTTAATCTATGGGCCACTAGAGAAAGAGTTGGAGAAGCTCTAGGTGTAAAAAAAGAAGACATCGTAGAGTTGCTGGCTGACGCTGTTGGCGATATCTCCGATCCAGTAGAACTTGAGGAAGCTCCTGTAAAAGAAAACAGGATAGATGACATCGATTTAAGAGACCTTCCGATTCCAAAATATTATCCAAAAGACGGTGGAAGGTATATCACCTCCGGTGTGGTTTTTGCAGAATATGATGGAGTAAGAAACCTGTCATTCCACAGGATGATGCTCATAGATGAGGACAAGTTCACTATCAGACTGGTCCCAAGAAACCTTCATAAGATGTATAAAAAAGCCATGGATGATGGAAAGGAACTTAGGATCGCCATAACCATAGGATTAGAACCTGCATTACTTCTAGCTGGTGCCACATCGGTCGACTTCGAGATAGATGAACTGAAGATAGCTAATTCATTGAAGGAAAAGGGTCTAGGTGAAAAGATAGAAGTTACCAGATTGGAAGATGGTCCAACAGTTCCAGCAGAAGCTGAATATATTCTAGAGGGTAAGATAACATCTGATCTAGACGATGAAGGACCGTTTGTAGATATAACCAGCACTTATGACCACGTGAGACAGCAGCCAGTTGTCGAGATAGAAAGGATATGGCATAGAGATGATCCCATTTTCCACGCTCTTCTTCCTGGTGGATACGAACATTTCCTACTCATGGGTCTACCTAGAGAGTCCGTTATGAAAAGAAAAGTGAACGAAGTTACAAAAGTCCAAGATGTTAGACTTACAGAAGGAGGATGCAGCTGGCTTCATGGAGTAATCTCGATAGATAAACAAGAAGAGGATGAACCTGAAAAAGCCATAAAAGCAGCCTTTGAAGGACACACTTCTATGAAAAAGGTAACGATAGTGGATGAAGATGTAGATATATTCAATGATGATGAGGTCGAATGGGCCATAGCAACAAGATTCCAACCCGATGAAGATATCTACGTGTATGAGGAACAGAAAGGAAGTTCTTTGGATCCCTCCGCACCAGACTTGACTGCTAAATGGGGTCTAGATGCTACCAAACCATGGGAAGGAGAAGAGTTCGATAGAGCTGAATTGTAGTGATAACGATGGATGACAAAGAGACAGAGGAAGGAACAGATGACAAGAAGGAAAAAAATGTGGATTATCCTTATGAATTCAATAAAGATAGAAGAAAGTTGGCTGAGATATATTCTAAACAAAAGCTTTACACAGGTCTTATTCAAGGGACTATATTGATAATAATCGTGTTAGCTGTTTTTTCATTTACTCCTATATCTAAATGGCTTCAAACTTTTTCTTTTGATCTGATCCATGGAACATTTTTGGACTATTACTGGCTCGGTGTTTCGATATACATAGTTCTTTTTTCAGCGATAATATATCTAACAGGACTACCTTTATCATATTACTCCGGGTTCGTCATCGAACACAAGTACGATCTTAGTAACCAAACATTAATTCAATGGCTTAAAGATCAGGGAAAATCCTTAGTTATATCTTTGATCATGGCCACTCCTCTCATACTTGCAATATTTTACCTCGGAAGTACATTTCCAAATAGGTGGTGGCTCTATGCAGGTATCATATATTTTGTCATCCTAGGAGTACTATCCAATATATCTCACCTTATCATGATCCCTCTTTTCTATAATACTGAAGAACTTAAGGACGAAGATTTAAAGCAGCGATTGATTAATATCGCTGAGAACAACGGTGTTTCGAAAGTCGAAAAGGTCGTCGTGGTAAAAGCTGGTGAAAAGACTGAAAAAGCGAACGCTGGCTTTGCTGGAATGGGAAGAACAAAGAGGTTGATCCTGTTCGACACTCTACTGAATAAGTTCCATAAAAAAGAGATCGAAAGTGTCGTTGCTCATGAGATGGGTCACTACGTTCAGAAAGATATGCTCCGGTTTATCCTGATAGAAGGATTACTCATATTCCCGATGTTCTATCTTACAGGACACATCTTTAACATCTGGGCAGGATTTTCAAATATCTACAATCTACCGTTCTTCTTATTGATCATGTATGGATTATATTCGATCATCGATCCGATAATATTAGCTTATAACCGACACAGGGAAAGAAAAGCAGATGAGTTCGCTCTCAAAGTGATAGAAAGATCGACACCGATAATCTCAACATTCAAAAGATTATCGGATATAGATCTGGCAGAAACAAATCCGCACAGGATCAAAGAGATCATGTTCTATTCACATCCACCACCTGATAAAAGGATAAAGATGGCGAAAGATACCTATAAAGAATGATATATATTCAAAAAACGAAAAGGATAAATAAGAAATACCCCTAAGAACCAACACGAACTACCCGACTTAGCTCAGACTGGCTAGAGCGGGTGACTGTAGTTGAGAAAAACTCTATCGGTTAGAACCGATCACCCGCGACACAGCAGAAATCACCAAGTCCCCGGTTCAAATCCGGGAGTCGGGACTTTT
>CAZEXI010000065.1:0-9039 GCA_964516805.1 uncultured Thermoplasmata archaeon | reverse complement strand
ACGAGAGGGATCAGTATATCCAATCGTATTCCGCCTAGCATGATTTCACCGAACGATCACTTATTTAATTATTATAATATTATATGTAATTTTGCAATATGGTTAAAAATTTAATATAAATATAGTTAAATTACATATATTTATTAGCTTCAAAATATATCTATATTTCAAAATAATATTGACTAAAAATGATATTAACAGATATTGAATATTTTTAATTAACATATTTCATAATTATCTAATAATATAGTAGAGTTAATATGGTTTTGATAAACATTAAATCTTTTTTCTTCATTGTCATATCAGGTGAGATAGTAGCATTCCTACGCACAGTTCCTATGTTCAAAATAGCATTTATCGCACTCCTTTTTACATATACTATATGTCTAGACCAATACTATAAAAGATCTGATTATCTTTTAATCATGTCAAGTGTAAATTAAAAAAGAAAGGGTTTTTGATTAGTTTTTTGTTCAATGTATCAATATGTTTTTCTTATCCTTCTTCCTCATATTCCTCGAACTCTTCATCAGAAAACAATCCTTCCTCTTCCTCCTCATCTGCAAACATATCTTCTTCTCCTTCAGGAGGTTCGTATTTACCTTCTTCCTCGAACTCTTCTTCATGTTCTTCAGGTCTTTCTTTTTTTCTCATGGCTGCGAACAGTATCACCAGTACCAATATGATTATAACTGCAATTATTAGATACCACCATATCATACCTATTCCAAACATCTCTTCATCTTTTTCTTTAGTTTTGAAAGATAAAGTATCACTAGTCGTTGTGTCATCTCCATCTGATACCTCTACGTACCATCTGTAAGTTTTACCTCTCTTCAGGTCTTCCCATTTCACTGATGCTGTTCCCCCACTTTGAACCGTATCTGTCCCGATCACACTATCGTCAGATGCATCATAGAAAGTTACTGTCAAACTTCCTCCATCTGGATCTGAAACTACCATACTTAACTTTGGACTAGTTCCTACATTTTTCTTTCCATCTGATATCGATGGATCAGTTGGATCATCTGGCGGATTGTTTATAGGTTCTTCAGTACTAAATGTCCATGTCGCTGACTCTGTATCATCCAAACCATCATCTGCTATTACATACCACTCATAAGATGTACCTCTTGATAAACCAGTCCATGTAACAGAAGCTGTTCCTCCACTCATGACTTCTGAATCTGTTCCGATCACACTATCATCCGACGCGTCGTAAAATGTAACATCCATGGCATCTCCATCGGGGTCTGATACCTCTACAATCAGTCTCGGACTCGTACCAATATCTATAGCTCCATCTGATGGTGATGGATTGATCGGTTCTTCTGGCGGATTATTCGGAGCTGATGTTGTGAATGACCATGTCGATGATATATTATCTAATTCTGAATCATTCACTACTACATACCAATGATAAGTAGAATCGAAAGATAATCCAGACCAAGTTACTGATGCTGTTCCCCCACTCATGACCCCTGTATCTACACCTATAACACTATCATCTGAACCATTGTAGAAGGTGACATCCATGGTATCTCCATCCAGATCTGATACCTCTACGCTCAATGTTGGATCTGTACTTATATCAGATGAGTCATTAGATGGGGTTGGGTTGATCGGTTCTTCTGGTGGATGATTTGGAGCTGATGTTGTGAAAGACCATGTTTGGGATTGATTCTCTAGTGCAGAGTCATTTGCTACTGTATACCAAAGATAAGATGTCTCAAAATTTAATCCATACCAAGTCACTGATGCTGTTCCTCCACTTTCTACCTCTGTATCTATTCCAATTATACTGTCATCTGATGCATTATAGAAGGTGACATCCATGGTATCTCCATCCGGATCTGATACTTCTACGCTCAATGTTGGGTTTGTACTAACCCCAGTTGATCCATCAGAAGGTGAAGGTCCTGATGGGATAGATGGTGGATTATTCGCTATAACTCCTGTGGTGAAAGTCCATGTTTGAGAATGGTTCTCCAATGCTGAGTCATTTGCCACTGCATACCAGTGATAAGTCGTTTCGAAGGCTAATCCAGGCCACGATACTGAAGCGAATTCACCACTAAATACCCCTGTATCTATACCTATCAAACTGTCATCTGATGCATTGTAGAAGGTGACGTTCATCGAATCCCCATCTGGATCTGATACCTCAACTCTCAGAGTAGGATTAGTTCCTAGACCAGTAGCATTATCAACAGGAGACGGATTGATCGGTTCTTCTGGCGGATGATTTGGTTTCAAAGTAGTAAAAGACCATGTGGATGACTGATTCTCTGATACGGAATCATTCGCAACTGCATACCATTGGTAGGTAGTATTTCCTGAGAGTCCTGGCCAGGTCACTGAAGCAGTGCCACCACTCGATACATCTAAATCTGTTCCGATCAAACTATCATCTGAAGCGTTGTAAAATGTTACATTCATAGAATCTCCATCTGGATCTGATACGTTCACACTCAATACTGGTGAAATACTCACATTTACAGCTTCATCAGGTGGTGAAGGATCTTCTAGAGCATTCGGTGCATTGTTCTCCATTACACCTGTAGTAAAAGACCATGTAACAGATTGATTCTCTAAAATTGAATCGTTAGCAACAGCATACCATTGATAGTTTGTTTCAAAATCCAATCCAGACCATGTAATTGAAGCAGTTCCTCCACTTAGGACTCCTGAATCTGTTCCGATCAAACTATCATCCGATGCATTATAGAACATCACATCAACCACATCTCCATTAGGATCTGACACTTCTACGCTCAGTGTTGGATTCGTACCTATACCTGTAGCTCCATCTGCAGGAGACGGGTTAGTTGGTTCATCAGGTGGGTAATTTGGTGTCAAAGTCGTGAACGACCAGGTAGGAGATTGTGTCTCAGTGTTTGTATCATTTGCCACAACGTACCATTCATAAGTGGTGTTGAATGATAATCCAGACCAAGTAACATTTGATGGCTCACCGCATGAAACACACATGTCAGTCCCTATAACACTGTCATCTGATGCATCGTAAAACGTAATGTCTAATACATCACCATCTGGGTCAGATACCACAGCACTTAGATTGACTTCAGTTTCTATTCCTGTTGCACCTTCTGAAGGTGAAGGTGATGATGGCTGGTTCGGTGGATCATTTACGTTGTTTATAGTTACTGGTATATGCTGCACAGCTATTTTTCCCTGACTATTATGAAGTTGCAGTGTAGCTATACCACTTCCAAAAGCATCTGGTTGAGGTTGAATATGTAGATCCCAACCGTTAAGCCAGTCCCCAGATACACCAGCAGTGAATAATGTATTATTCATACTGAATGCATTCCAACTGTAACCTTTTTGATGAAGGAATGTTGCTCTGAGGTTGTAAAGTGTTCTTGAGTTAATACCGGTTTGAGCGGAATAATCTGAAGTTGCTACTCTACTGAAATATGCCGCAGAATCATTCACATTCAGATTTACTCCTTGACTATCTGAACCGTAACCTCCGATCCATCTTATCTCGATCAAAAGATTATCTTTACCATTGTATGTAAAAGTGTTGTCAATATCTATCTCTATCCATTCAGGTCTACCAATAGTCGAAACATTGTAGGAAGACTTGTTGAATACTTCAGTCCAAGGTTCACTGTTATGTGTATCAAAAAACTCACTCAAACTATCATTTGTTGAATGTGATAATCGTATGCTTAGATTTTCCACAACTGCCCAATCAACACTTCCTTGATAAGCCTGGAAGGCTATCTTGTCCAATACTCCTTTTTCTTTTAATAAAGTATGATTGTAGAGCATCTGACATCTCATCTCGTTGACCTCTTCAGGTGCGAAAGGCCAGTAATTTGAAAACCTACCTTTATCGACTACAGAATCGTGCATTATTTCTGTTTCAAATTTTATTACACTCTGCAGCCCGTCTACACTGCCTGTATCAGCTGTGAGGTTTGTATCCCACGCCCTCCTATTTTCCGAAAAATCACCCGAAACATAGGTTGGTATGTTAGCGTCTCCACCTTTCCATTTTATATCAACAAGTAGATTATGGGCTAGATCATACGTGAAATTGTTGTTCAGGTCAAAATGTATCCATGGATCATCAGTCGAGGAGCTGATAACCAAATGATCTGTTGAGAAAACTTCTATCAAATAACCATTGTAATTATTCACAAACGTCGTAGTCAGGTTAGTTAGATCAGAATGTGCTAATGATATACGGAAATTGTAAAAATTACCGGAATCATCTAAATTCAACTTCTTTAATGATATCCGAGTTATCTTTCCTTCAGCACCCACTTGTTCTGGAGTGTACAGAGATTGATAATGCCCTTCATCTGTACCTATTGTTCCATAGAATGGCCACCAATTAGTATCGTATTCTGGCCCACTCACATGAGTGAAATTGTTGATAATTTCAGTCTCAAATCTAAGAACTGGTTTGATATGTCCTACGTTACTAGCTGAAGTATCGCCGAGGTCAAAACTGTAAGCTCTTTTTATACTCCCTGCACTGTATTCTGTATTCCAGGTAAATATTGAATCACCACTGCTGCCATTCCATTTTATATCTATCAACAAATTGTAAGAGGAGTCGTAGGTGAAATTGTTGTTTAAGTCAAAATGTAACCATGTATCATCATTAGATGAATTCAATTCCATATTATCAGCTTTGAAGACCTCAACCAACCCACCGATGTAATTATCTGAAAATGTACTGGTCAAGTTTGATAGCTCAGTATGTGCAAATGATATCTCAAGTTTTGAAAAGTTTCCAGTCCATTTACTACTCGTAAGACTTGGATCTGTTCTATTAAATGATATCCTATCGATCATGCCGCCAGTACCTATCTGTTCTAAAGAATATACTGTTTGAAAATGGATCTCGCTAGCACCACTTCCACCACCAAAGGGCCATGCATTACCCTGGTCTTCATTACCAGATAGATGTACTAACATCTCATGTCCTCTTCCGTCCAAGCTGATGTTATTTGCTGGAGAATCCTCTTCTATCGTTTGAGGAGTAACAGCAGGGTCTATTTCAGCACTATATGATAATGTTATCTTTGGCCTTACTTTTGGTTCCGTATAATCACTGCTGTAAAATCTTGCCCAATTGTTACTTGCAAGATATTCCATAGGCATAAGCAGAAAACCATTGTTCTCCCACGTTCCTGTTTCCCAGTGTTTTACTATCTCTGTAACATCCCATGTATACCATATTCCATCGATATCACAATTTCTATAAGCGTGATCAGTATCATTGTAATCGCCTCCCCGCTCATTCCAAGGATCTGCTGCAGTTCTATGTGTCCAATTCACAGCCATATCTACAGTACCGCTACCTGGACCTGTTCCTTCATCCCAGTCATGATCAATCGCTTTTATTACAATGTTTGGATTTCCGGTATGGTCATCTGACATCAATGACAATGTTGCTCTATGTAATCTTGCTGTTTTGGAGGGAATATCAAATTTTAAAAGCGACCTGTATTGTCCTCCTTCATAATTCCCACTTATCAAATAATCACCCTGGCCAAAATTTTTATTCGTTCTATCGGTGTAGTTAGAGATGAAAGCATCCCTGCCTTCAGTTGCGTTCGGTTGTAATTCTATACTATTTATATTGGCTCCAGAATCTATTTTATTTTGTGGTAAGATTTCTTTTGGTCCCAAATCCTCTTTATTCTCTGTTTTAGAGGTGAAACTTGCTACAGTCACTGTAAAAAGACTTGTGAACAATAGAGCCACCGTGATAACTGAAAATAACTTTTTTTCATAATTCATTCTCTTCTTTTTACTATTTTTCAAGTTTATTCACCCTTCTCTGATAATTAGTAAGAAAGTATATAATCATTACTAATATATTATTAGGATAATAATAAGTAAATCTTTTTAAATAACTATTTTTAAAAAAGTATAGAAAATATTAGAATCGTATTAAATGAAGTTTTTTGGCTAATTAACTACTTCGAATTTATCAATAAATTAAAAAAAAATTATGTGATTTTTTATTCTTCCATTCCCTCCTGGAAACCTTTTTTGAATTTTTCAAAGATATCTTTACTTGCTTTAACACTTTTACCTAACGCTTTTCCAGTCTCTTCCACTTTCTTATCAGCCTTTCCTTTTTTTATCTCTTCCCTTGCTTCCATTGTAGTTTTAAGGAATTCCCTCAACTTTTTACCTAACATCTGTCCAGATACTTCAGCCTTCTCTTCGATCTCTTTGACCAATTCTTCTTCAGAAGTATCTTTTCCTATATTTATCTCAACTTTCTCTCCTAGATCTTCCTCTTCTTCAGCAGTTTCTTCCTCTTTTTCTACGTCCTCTTCCTCCATCTAATCACCTTTGCTTATGATATAAAACTCATCACATAAAAACGTAATTGTACCAATATGAAAATTAGATAAAAAATATATCCTATTCGACACATGGATATTCGTGAACATAGATATCTATTATTTTTCTGGTACCGGGAATTCATTTGCTGTAGCAAGAGATATAGCAAAGAGATTAGATGCAAGTCTGTACCCTATACCTAAGATGATTAATAAGAAAGGTTCTACAATTTCTTCCAAAATTGTCGGTTTTGTATTTCCTGATTATCATTCTAATATTCCGAATATTGTAAGGAGATTTATTGAAGATATAGATACTCTCCGAGGGAAATACATCTTCGGGATTTGTACCTATGGACATGATCCAGGTCCCACTTTGAGTTATCTAAAAGACCATATAGGTGGTAAGGATGGGATACTTTCAGCTGGATTCGCTGTGAAGATGCCTTACAACTATATCAAACCTAGATTTTCCTTGAATGGTATCTCGGTAGGATTGGAAGATATACCTGAAAATGAGCAGAAAAAAATGTTCATGAATTGGAAAAACAGAGTAGATTATATTTTAGACAACTATAGCTCTCAAAGCATCGTCATAGAAAAATCGTATTCTATTCATTAGTTAAAGGATTTTAACAACTCATTCCTCGCCTCGACTCAAATAATAGATAAATATCACGATTATCACAAATACTAATCCCAATCTAAGAGCAAGATATGGATCATCTTCTTCTGATTCTTCTTTAGGTTCGTGTCCCTGGTAAGCATACACCTTACCTTCATCCGTAGCAGTGACTATCAACCCGTCCTCTGTGAGTACGTGGTATTTATAGATAGTACTGTTATCATATTCATGTGTCCATTCCAAATCTCCATCTAAAGTATATGCGCTGATTTTACTAACGCTCATTTGCATATCTGTTAAATTCCAATATTGAAAGTATATCCTTTCGTTTCCAGGAGCATACATAAAATGGAAAGTTCCACCATTTCCAGATCTATTTAAAGAAGTGTTCATGAGAAGTTCTCCGTCTTTAGAGATCGATTTGAATGAGATATTATCGTTGTTCTCGTTTTGCTCTGTAAAATAAATCTTGTTGCTATCAACGACAAACGACGATAAAAAGTCACTCTTATTTTCTAATTCATAAATTAACTCGATATTGCCTTCGGAATCTACATTATAGATACCATGTCTAGATTTTGCATACAATGATTCGCTTTTATCAGATTTCTGCATGATATTCAAGTGTTTTTTTGTAATATTCCATTTTAGCTTTCCTTCCGGTGATATACCTAAAATTCTATAATCAGGATTTGAGTGATAACACAAAAGCGCGATTTTCCCATCTTTTAAAATGTTACCATAAAAAACCCTTTTAACTTTAGAATAGTTTTCTGTCCATTGGATTTTCCCTTCTGAAGATATTTTTTTTAGATTTACTTCGTCTCCTGACCTGTAAGGTAGGAAGATCTGATCATCTCCGTTAACAAGTAAATTACGAGCAGTATCTTCTATGGTTGTATTCCAGATCTCAGAACCATCGTCACTGTCCAAACATCGTAACTTGTATCTGTTATCGTCCATCGGTCCTGTTTGAACATAAACTCTTTTATCCTTCATGATAAGTTTGCTATTAACACGGTTTGTAAAAGATTTCGACCATTTCTCTTCCCCATCTTTGTTCAAAAGACTTACATTGTATTCCTGTTTTACAAAAAATCCAACATCAGATGCTTTATAAACAAAAAAATCTTCTCCAGCATCGTAATCCTTCTCCCAGGTAGGTCCTTCAGATATCGGTGAATCACTTTGTTGAGCATGATTTATTGACGCAAATAAAGACAAAGCTAGTATTGTGATCATGAAAACTGATACAGCCTTTTTCATCATTATCCCTTTCACTAATGCATATATCAAACATTATAAAAAAATTAGGTTTTATATGAAACAAAAAGATATCTTTCTACTCTATCGTCTTTTCATAAAATCTACTCTCGTTATGAGAGTGGATCAACTCATAACCTGAAGATTCGTACAGCTTTCTAGCTGCTGTATTCCATTCTATAACATGTAATGCTATCTTCTTCAACCCTTCTTTTTCTGTAAATCCTTCCGCTTTATCTATAAATGTTTTACCTAAACCCTGACGTCTATATTCAGGAACAACATAAAGATTGTATATCCATGTCAATGGTTCATCGAACCTCCAGAAAGGCTGTCTGTGACATACCCACAGAAGACCTACTTTTTTACCATCATCTTCAGCTATGAATACAGAATGTTCAGGCTCCGTTACATCGAGCTCATCATCTTCTAAGAAATCTTCATACTTTTTTCTTATCTCATATTCGGTGAGTTCATCTACATTCTCTACAGTCCCCTTGTAGGCTTCGTACTCACAATGTTCGAAAAACTCCATATCTTCTTCCGGGTCCCACTCTCTTATTTCGAGGTCCAAAACATCACCTATGTAAGTAATCATCAATTCGATAATAAATGTTTGTTATCATCTTTTTTCTTTTAACAATTAAGGATAAGAATAAATCAGAGTACTCGATTGATTTTTCATTGGAGAAAAAATATGATAAAAAGAACAGTCATCCCACGTTATGACCAGTATGAATTATCTACGTTCGTTACACACGACGATGCTGTATATATAGGTCATATAGGGGGAGTTACCGATGAAGAAGG
>CAZEXI010000064.1:0-9154 GCA_964516805.1 uncultured Thermoplasmata archaeon | reverse complement strand
CAGTTTTCGAATCTCCGACGAAGGTGTGAACAAAAGTGAACGCCGAGGAGGAGATTCGAACTCCTGTGGTGCGATGCACCAGTAGCTCTCGAGGCTACCGCCTTGAGCCGGACTTAGCTACCTCGGCTGGATGATTTATATTGCACAAATCAAACAAAACCTGTTATTTAAGACTTGAGATGGAGGACATCACCGTTAAATTTTATTATGAGGATTTGATGTCAGATGGATGAAAGTAAGAAAGGTTGGTATGGTATGCATCATAATCCTATTTATATCCATTTCTACTGCTGGAATCAATTTTTCCGAATCAGATACAAAAAATATTCGATTCCAGGAATCAGAAGAATTTCCAGTTAGATCTTTTAATTACACTGGTAGTTTAACTTGCTACAGTGCACCGGATAGCTCATACGCTGCTTTTGATGATCTTCTTGACACTGTAAACAGCTCCCTCTACATATCAGTTTATGAAATCCAAAACATACATTTAGCTAAGTCTATATCAAATCTATCTGATAAAGGTGTTAACATAAGGCTTTTAGTGGAATCTGATCCAGTCAGCGGTATAAGCCAAATGGAAAAATATTGTTTAGATCTCATGGATTCTAATGGTGTCAAGATAAAGAACACAGATTCTAAAAATTTCAACTACGATTACCTCCATTCAAAATATATCGTTGCTGATAACAATTCTGTTCTTATATCGTCTGAAAATTTTGGGTATACAGGGTATCCGATAGAGAACACGAATGGAAATAGAGGTTGGGGTGTAATAGTACATAATAAAAAAACTGCCAATCATTACAAGGATTTATTTTATCACGACTGGAACAACTCTAAAGAAATGAATATTGAATTTAAAACGGTCATAGAAAAAAAACAAAAATTAGGTAGTTACTCACCCGAATTTGAAATTAAAACGATAGAGGATAAAATCAAAGTTAAACCAGTTTTCTGTCCTGATCATTCTCTATCAAAAAAATCCATCATTAAAATGATCGAAGATGCAGAAGAGAAGATCTACGTCCAGCAGTTCTACATAGATGATTGGAATAAAAATCCATACCTAAATGAAATTCTCAACGCTTCAAAAAGAGGTTGTGAAGTGAAATTTTTACTGGATTCTACATGGTACAATATAAAGAAAGATGAAAAAGATAATGATGATTTTAAAGAATATATAAACAATTACTCAGAAGAACACGATCTTAACATGGAATGCAGACTTATTAACCGATACCACGGGTTCAGTAAAGCTCACAATAAGGGGATGATCGTCGATGGTGAAAAAGTACTGATTTCTAGCATCAACTGGAATCTTCATTCTATAAATCACAATAGAGAAGTAGGAATCATTATAGAAAATAAGGACGCTGCTTCCTATTACCAAGATATTTTCCTTCATGACTGGGATGATGATCTGATTAAACCTATCCCTGAAGCTGGGCAAGATAAAACCGTCATTATAAACAAAAAGATAAAGTTAGATGCTTTTCACAGTTGGGATGATGATGAGATAGTCAAATACCAGTGGGACTTAGATGGTGACGGTTATTACGATAAAGAAGGTAAGACAATAAATCACACCTTTAAAAAAGAAGGTGAGCATAAAATTCAGTTAAAAGTGACTGACGGACAAGGACACGAGTCAATTGATCGACTACGGGTTACTGTAGAGAAAAATAAAAATTCCAGTACTAACCTGTATTATCTAATTATTTTGATACCTATAGTAGTATCGATGGGAATAATATATAATAAAAGATACAAGGATTAATTAACATATCCTTGGTACTGGATCGCCAACAGGTGTTTCCAGTATCCTGGTCCCGCCGATCCCTGTCTTCAGTACCACTCCTTCAACATCATCAGTAACTTCACCGATTATCTCAGCATGTCTTCCATTTTTTGTTTTTCTGATTGCAGACAATACCTTTTCCGCCTTCGATGGATTTACCGCTAATACCATTTTACCTTCATTTCCAATGGTCAAAGGATCGATACCCAGCATCTCTCCTGCTGAAGAAACCCAGGTTCTGATCGGTATTTTGTTTTCTTCTATCTCTATACCGATATCTGATTTATCTGCCCATTCATTCAAGGTATTCGCTAGACCGCCTCTAGTCGGGTCTTTCATAGCTCCTATCCCACCAACTTTCAAGGCTTTCTTTACAACATCGACTAAAGGTGCCACATCACTTTTAACATCTCCCTGAAATCCATATCCTTCTCTCTTAGAAAGTATAGTCACACCATGATCACCAAGATAACCACTGACGATTATCTTATCTCCTTCATTCAGATTTGAATCCGATAACCAGCGAGAAGACCTACCTCCTGCGACTTCAAAATTTTTATCCAACAAAGGATGTCTTTTCCCTATTCCTGAAGTTGTCATTATTGGTTCATCTAAATCCTCTTTCTTAACAACCTTTGTATCCCCTGTCACTATAGGTGATTCAGCTTGTTTAGCAGTATCTCCTGCGCTCTTTAATATCTTCTTAAGATCTTCGGTTGGATATCCTTCTGGTACAACCAATGCCGCTGCTATCGCTACAGGCTTACCTCCTATTGAAAGTACATCATTCACGGTTCCAGCTACAGAAAGTGAACCGATATTTCCTCCCGGGAAAAATATTGGCTTCACCGTATGGCTGTCTATTGTGAATACTATATCATCTATAACTGCAGAATCATCTAGATCAGCCAGCGGTACTTCACCTTTGTCGCTATCTATTAACGGAAGAATCGTTTCTGATATCAATTCTTCCATCTTCTCTCCTCCCGCTCCGTGAGACATGGTGATATAATCTTCTTTTTCCTTAGTCATGATTTCATCACTTAACTATCAGTTATGTTATTTTGTTTTTTCTCTCCAAGATTTAAATAACAAATAAAATACTCTATATTTGTGAAACCGTTTAGTAAAAAAGCAGTCGCTATCGCAGTAATATTTGGAGTTATATCAGTTATCATCCTTGCCTATTTAAAAGCCCAGGGTATATTTCTGATAATAATGCTCTGGATATTGGTACCAGTATTTATCAAAAAGATGGCTGACAGGATCAAAGATTTCAGAAAATAATCGAAGCGTTTAAATAAGATAGATTTGCACTTAGTATAGCGTAGAGGTCTGGAAAAACAAAATAATAAAATTTATATTAAATAAGGGGTTTATGGCCCATAATCTGAAAAAATCAGATAAGTGTGATATATGGTAGGAAATTCCCATGGTAAATCGACGGATAAAAAGAAATCATCTAGTGCTTTAGATGATACCTTGTCGAAATCTCAAAAAGATTTTATAAACAAATTAACAGATTTTCAAAACGTTGACAAGACTGTCGCAGATGCGTTTATAACTTCAGGATATGAAGATTTAAAATCGATTCGAGATTCATCTATATCTGAACTGATGGATAACGTGGGAATAGAAGAACAAGAAGCTAAGAAAATAAAGATCGAGATTAGAGACTTTTTAAATCAACAAAATAAAGAGGTTGGCCAAGACGACGATGAGCTTCAACAATGGCTGACGGGTGAAACTGAAAAAGAATTGGGAGGTGTATTGGATGAAGAAATCGAAGCTGCAAAGGAAAAAGACACTTTAACTAAAGGTAAAACCACAGACGAAGAAGATGTTACCGCCTTAAAGAGTTGGTTATCAGGAGAAGAAGAATCGTTCTCTGAATGGTTGGGTGAAAAAAGCTTTGAAGAGGAAAAAGAAGAGCTGAAAGAGGAGCTAGAAGACAGAAAAGATGAAATCGAAAAGAAAGAAAGCGAGCTTGAAAGTGAGGAAAGAGAACTAGAAAACTTGAAAAATACCTTCAAAGAAAAAATAGATAAAATAGAAAAAGGCGAGTTCGATCCTCAGGAACTTGTAGAAGAAAATGCAGACTTGAAAGAAAGGATCAAAGAAAAAGAAGAGGAGATCGAAGAACTCAAGGAAGAGAAAGAGGAAATCAAAGATGAAATAGACGATATTAAACAGGGCAGCGTTGCCATGGTCAAATATCTTAAGTCTCAACTCAAGCAGAAAAAAGGTGAAGCTTCAGAGGACCTAAAAAAAGAAAATGAAAGATTAAAAGATGAGATTGAAAAATTAAAATCAAAACAACCTGTGGGAGACATTGAGGATTCTGAAATCGAAGATCGTGTGAAAAATTTAAACGAGGAAATAGAAGAGAAGGAAGAAAAAATAAAAGATCTAAATGAAGAGATCAAATTTAAAGAAGAAACCATCAACGACCTTAAAGAAAAACTTGAATATAAACAGAATGAGCTGAACCAAAGAGAAGAAGACCTCCAGTACAGGGAAAAGAAATTGAGGAAAGAAAAACAAGAATTACAAGCTCTAAAAGAGGAATATGGAGATACTACAGAACAGGAAAGAAAAAAGCAACTCGAAGAGCTGAGGAATGAAATAGACAGGAAAGAACAGGAACTCAAAGCTAAAGAAAAATACATAGAACAGAAAGAGAAAGAACTCAGAGCTAGAGAAGAAGACCTGATAGACGAGGAATTAGAGGAAAGGCAGGAAGAGATACTGAAAGAGATAGAGCAAGAAAAATGTAAGACTGGTACCACAAGACTAGATGATCTCCTGCTTGGTGGAGTTCCACTGGGTTCAAACATCTCTATATATGGACCTCCTCACGTTGGTAAAGAGATACTGGTTAATTCCTTCGTGGCAGAAGGTTTAGAGAAAGGCGTTCCAGCGATCTGGGTCATAACCGATAAAACAGTCGAAGATATCCGTGAAGAGATGAAATACATGCTCCCAACCTACGAGGAATACGAGGTAAGAGGTCTTGTATATTATGTTGATGCCTATTCAGTGAGTATGGGTGAGGTTAATAAATCCAATAAAGATGATGATTACATCACTTATGTTGAAGATCAATCTGATGTTAAGAAGATAACTGAGGCTGTTGATAAATATGCAAACCAGTTGAAAGAGGACCACCGATACTACAGGATGGCCTTCGAATCTGTTTCAACTATTATAGCATATTTGGACACAGCTACAACTTTCAGAATTCTACAGCCTTTTGCAGGAAGAAGAAAGAAAGACAACGCAGTTTCACTGTTCACTTTGGAGAAAGGTATGCACACTGAACAGGACATATCCATGCTTGGACATATCATGGATGGAGAGATCAACTTTAAAGTGCAACAGCTCCAGAACTATCTAAGGGTCGAAGGTCTCGGAGATGTACAAACAAGAGATTGGGTGAAATATCAAGCTAGCAAGACCGGAATAACGATGGGTTCATTCTCACTCGATACTATCCGTTAAGGGATGATATTTTGGATCTGATACAGATATCAGGAACTGCTGTTTCCCTTATGATGTTACCTGTTTTATCTATCTCACTTCTAATATTCTATCTACATAAGAATGAATTTTTAAAGAGATCTGGCTTTCATAAACCTGAGGTAGGTTTGATAATCGTAGGTTCTTTTTTCGGATTGGTTGCAGATGTTCCTCTTATAGTTTCTGGAGATACTTTGCTGAATATCAATTTAGGAGGAGCTTTGATCCCGATCATAGTTTGTGGAAGTTTAATATATAGAAAAAAATTAAGATTATGGAAACTGGTAGTTGGTATATCTGCGGTAAGTGCTGTAGCTTATGAAATCACAAGGTATGAACCAAATCTGGGTATCGTTGCTGAATTCCCTTATTTTTTGATACCCTCATTATTAGCCATAGTTGCTGCTTTATTGATAGGTTATTTTACAGACGATGATAAGTATCATCAAATACCATACACGTATGTCTTTGCCGTGATGGGAAACCTTATCGGTGCTGACCTGGTCAGAATACCCATGCTTGTTGATGCAGGTATAATGGGTTCTATTGGTGGAGCTGGTGCCATGGACCTAGTTTATTTATCGGGTCTTATCGGTACGATACCTCTGATATTCATATATTACTGGAAAGAGCCTTTGAAAGAAAATACAGATCTGATGTCAAAAAGTGAAGAACTATCTAGTAAAGGATATTTCAAGAAAAGTCATGATCTAATCTATAAAGCTATACAGAAAGAAATAGCTAAAGCTAGACGGGTTATCAAGAGCGGAATATCAGATTCATTTTACAAACCTAAACAATTATCAGATGTTGATGTATTAAAGTATTTCAACTTTCATCCATACATCATCTATGATTTTATCAATTTTAAAAGTGAAAAAACCTTGAAATCATCAGAAAAATCTAAAAAACACCTTTTCACGGGTCGTTTATTAAAAAATAGTATAGAACAAATGATAAACGATAGAGTAAACAGTTTATCTTACAGGATAATCGCATATATAATCGATCTGATTATACTAATTATACCTTTTTTCGTGCTTATATTTTACTTGTTTCAGAGAAACATTATTGGAATAAAGATGGTCTCTGGAACACCTACTTTCCAAGGACAGACCATACTCCTAGCCATATTATCTCTATCAATTTCCATCCAGTTTATTTATTTTACTCTCCTTGAATGGTGGTTGGGAGGTAGTGTTGGTAAACTGATATTAGGGCTGAGAGTTATGGATGAGGATTTCAAAAAACTGAGTTTTATACAGAGCGCTGCTAGAAATGCTGGCAGATACGCTGATTTGCTGTTATTTTTCTATATAATAAGTATCGTAACCATCATCCACAGTTCTGAAGATAAAAGGATAGGTGATTATATAGCAGGTTCAAGAGTCGTCAAAATTAAATAATCACTTCTATATCCCGGAATTGATAGTATGAAAAATAGAATAAAGAATATTTTTAATAGAGTAGATGAAGATGTAGATGCTGTAGTAATCTATAATTCGACTAAACCTCATATAGACAAAACATTCTATTACGCTACTGGGTTGGTAGAAGGACAATTTGAAGGTTGTATACTAGTTATGTATCCTGACTATTCTGCAGAGATATTGGTTTCAGAACTGGAGGCTGAGAGTGCCAAGAAAGCTGATATCCCATTGACTATAATGAAGGAAAGAGACGAGAGGGAGGGATTTTTAGAAGAAAAATTAAGCGCGATGGATAAGATTGGAATAAATACTGCAGAGATAACATATCACGCTGCTGATAAAATTATTGAACATTCAGGTGCAGAGTTGATCGATGTTTCTGATCCTATAATAGATGCAAGAAATATAAAAGATGATAAAGAGCTCGATGTGATGAAAAAAGCCTGTGATATCGCTTCTGAAGTCGCAGAAGATATAACAGATTTCATAGAACCCGGTATAAAAGAATACGAGATCGCTGCTGAGCTATCATGCAGGATGAAAAAGATGGGAGCTACCGGTGATGCCTTTGAAACTATTTCTTCTAGCGGTCCGAATACTGCAGAACCACATTATACTTGTGGTGAAAGAGAAGTGGAAGAAGGTGACTTTGTACTGTTAGATTTTGGCGCACTGTATAAACAGTACAGATCCGACATCACTAGAACCTATGTGGTCGGAAATGCCTCGGAAAAGCAGAAAAAGATGTATGATACAGTCCTAAGAGCACAAAAAGCTGCACTGGATATGATAGAGCCTGGTGTGAAAGGAACTGAAGTCCACAATGCCGCTGCAGAAGTTATCGATAGTACCGAGTTCGAAGGAAAATTCATACATGGACTGGGACACAGTTTAGGCTTGTCCACACATGATGGTTCAGGTCTGAATCAAAGCATAGATATTACGCTAAAACCGGGGATGGTCTTTACTGTTGAACCAGGAATATACATTTCTGGATACGGAGGAGTTAGGATAGAAGACGATATAGTGGTAACAGAAGATGGATTCGAATTCTTAACTGATGCAGATAAGGAGTTTAAAGTAATCTAAGTGACCTCCTCCCCGACCTGAATGACGGGGGTTCCAGCCTTTCATAGGTTCTCCTGCGCTTCACGAGATTTACACTCGTGTGTGAAGAGGAATCTTATTCCTCTATTGTTCTGACTTGCTATGCGGATTCAGAGGTCAGGTCATCGCTATGGAGTTCGGGCATAGTCACAGATACCCCTGCACCAAGCATTGACCTTATCTCAGGTTTGCCGAGTGCCCGTTTGGATACATTCCAAGCACCATTTACGTCAGCATTTATCTCAGTACCGTTACACTTGAACAATCCTTTCTTCCTTACTCCTTTCTTACCACACTTACAGCATCGCTGAGAGGTATAGGCTTCAGAGACTTCTTTGTACTCCATACCTCTATCTTTGCACTTGTATTCGAGCATCTTTCGTATGGTAAAGTGAGGAAACCTGTGGAGTTTCCTGTTCATCACTCTTCCTTTGTTTTGATTCTGTATCCCTGTCAGTTCACCTACAATTATCATAAAATTGTTTTCTTCAGCATAATCGACCAACTCTGTAGTTAGTTTGTGTAGTTTATCCCTGACTCTGTTGTACTCTCTATCTTCCCACTTCTTACCGTTCTTGGATTGTCGTCTGAGATACGAGTACCGAGCTTGTATCTGCTTGATGGTATCTCCTTTGAAGAAGACCTCTTGGCTGGACTCTGCCACCGACAGAGCAACTCCTACAACAGGATTTCGGAGTCCTAGGTCTATACCAAGGACACCATCATACTCTTCAACAGGCTCTACATCATACTTTATGGTGATGTTGATGTAGAATCTATCATCCTCACGATACAACTTAGATTCACCTATTTCAGCACCCTCAGGAATTTCATCGTGAGTATTTACAGGTACATTCACTCCACCATATCTCTCTTTAACAGGTATGTTGACAAAGTAATCACAAATATCAGATTCACACTTCTGAGCATCTATCAAGTCCTTCCTGATAGAGATCGGATATTCTCTATCTTTCTTGATTTTATCGTAATATCTCTCAGCCTGTTGTTTGTTAGCTGAGTAAAGTTCAACCTCATCATTCCCTTGTAGATACTTCTAGAGATTGTCATACTCCTGATTGATTATATCTTCCTTCGTTTTGGTCAGATTGACCACACCACCTTGGATGGTCTTAGTTGATTTCATTCCTCTGCTCCTCTTTTTCATGTCATACATCCTTTTTAGAATATTTATATATGTATCAGAGGGGCCAGTAAAAGTGGATTTTACTATCGGACTGTATCACGAGGTCTCAGACCGAGTGAGTTGAGGAATATTTCTTCCTCTAGATCCTCTCCG
>CAZEXI010000063.1:0-9806 GCA_964516805.1 uncultured Thermoplasmata archaeon | reverse complement strand
AAATTTATCTAATACGAAATAAAGAGTTTTTGAAAAATAAGAAATAAAAATAGAAAAAAAGGTATAGATTTTTATAGAGTCTCATCAGCTTCTTCGATCATATCATCCTTTTCATTTCCTGTTTCCTCTGTATATTCTGATATTTCTTCCTCACTAACTGGTTCTCTTTCTTCTTCATCTTCGGTGTCTTTCCATTCATCTTCACCTTCAGTACTCTCTTCATTTCTCTCCTCTTCTGAGGTCTCATCAGTTTCATTCTCTTCCTCCTCTTCAAACAGAGAACTTTCCTCTGATCCTTCTTCTACCTCTTCCTCTGTCTCTACACTCTCAGCTAACCTTTTCAGGATATAGCCGAAGATTATCAGGATCACTAAAATTATCAGTATGAAGAAGAACAAGTTCGTCATGTATACAGGTTGTGGGTATGAATCGAATTTTACCTTTTCAGTGCTTGAGGAGTGTACTTCGACCTGCTTGTTTTCTTCAACATTCACTTTCGTCAGCATGTATGTATCTTTAAATTCACCTTTTATCGTATATTCTCGAGCAGGAAGCCTAAAAGTCTTGTTTCCATTACTGGTATATCCACTCCAGGATTTTTCATCAGCCTCTACGATAAGATGCACACCAGACAACTTCTCTCCGTCTTTTTCCACTGTCTTCACATCGAGATAATAAACATCTACTTCTGCATCCAAGTTCCATGTACTCTCGTCAGAAGTCACTTCATGTTCCTGCTCATGTACAACTGTGTCGAACCAGGTAGATTGTATATCCCAAGTAGCTGCAGGTATCCTTACTTCTAGATCACCGCTGGTATCTGCATAATTTGATTGATACAGTTTGTCAGAGTCTTGGTACGTAACATCAACCAGTGAATGAGGTACTGGTTCACCTTTATCGTCAACTATGCTGATATCAAGATAATAAACTGATACATCTATATTTATCGTCTCATCCTGCTGCATATCCACCTGTCTGTTCTTGACCGTAATATCTTTCCAGATTATCTCAAACGTCTGTTCTCCTCTAGGTAATCTGAAATACATCTCGCCCTGGTCGTTTGTGTTTTTGTCAGCAATTATGCTTTCTCCATCAGGTAGTTCTGAATGTCTATCGATGATCTTTGCATTTCCAACTGGATTTTCTCTATTGTCATCAACAGATACGTTCAGATAGAATATATTTAGCTCTAGTTCTTTCGGGTCTTCATAAAGTGAATTATCATTTATATCAACGGTCTCATCATAAACTACTACCTTCTTCCAATAGATCTTTGTTTCTATCTCACCGGGCTGACCTACAGGTGTTGGTATCCTTTCCTGGAACATACCTGATCCATTACTTCTTCCTGAAGAAAATTGTTCACCATCTACGCTCAAACTCATAGATGCATTGCTGACACTTTCGTCTCTAGAATCGATCATGTGGAAAGTTACATGATACACATCGCTCGATTGAAGGACCAGTGATCCTGATTCGATCACTTGCTTTTGTGAATCATAAACTTCTACATTTCTCCATGAAATCATAAATCGATGTTCGCCCTGTGGTAATCTTGTATCGAATCCGCCGTCTTCTTCAGTCACTCCTGAGCTCAATAAGTTATTTTGATTATAAACCTCAACTTCCGCATCACTTATTATCTGAGATAGATCATCTTCTACAACTATCGATGTATGGTAAACGTTCGTTTCTATAGTTTGGGTGGATGAATCAACTAAATTCAGATCCTGTGAATACACTTGTACTCCTCTCCAAAATGCATTAACATCATAGGTATGTCCTGGTAATCTCATTTCATTTGTATGACCGGTTGAATCTGTTGTCCTGTAAGCCAAGATATTGTCGCCTACAGTTATCTGTATATTGGAATTCTCTAGTGGTTCTCCCAGATCATCCTCTGCTCTGACCGTGAGGTAATACACAGAACATTCGATGGTTTTTTCTTCATTTGATTCGACTGTATCGGTTCCATCATATATCTGCAGACCTTTCCAGGTTGCCTTAAGATCCAATTCTACTGCTGGAAGTCTTGTATCTATCCTGCCATCAACATCAGTGGTTTTACTATCGATCAGCCCAAGATTGCCATATGATATCCCTAATGTCGAATTTGCTATATCTTCACCTCTCTCATCTACTAGATGATAAGTCACATGGTAAACATCAGCTTCTATAGTTGTTGAAAGACCATCTCTTACCTCGATTGTTTGTGATCCGACATGGATCCCATTCCAGTATGCCTCTACAGTGTGATAACCTCTTGGTAATTTCATTGAACCCTGTCCGTCTGGATCTGTTTCTATAGTATTAGCCAGATCTCCAGTTTGATTCGTATACGCATTGAGTGAAGTTGATCCCAACGTTTCTTCTTCCTTATCGACTGAATTGAAATCAACTTCGTATATATCTAAATAAATGGTGGTCTCATCATTGCTAGTTATCTGAAAATTACTTACTTTTCCTACATTGATACCGTGCCATTGAGATTCTATCTCATATCTGAAACCACTTTCTGTACCTGGTAATCTAGCTGTCAATCTACCCTGACTGTTGGTCAATTTCGAATCAGCTATCCTTTGAGTCGATTGATATCTGATGGTCACCTGAACGTCTGTAACGACTTCTCCCTGATCATCAACCGTTAATAAATCTAGTTGATATATCCTTCCATTGATCACTGACTGCTGGTTATCATCGATGAAGAAATCAGTGTTGTTGACTTCTTTACCACGCCATAAAGTTGTGAATTCATAATCTCCTGAAGGTACTTGATAGAGCTCGATAACTCCTGTTGAGTTGGTAGACTTTCTGATCAAAGTCCCGTTTGGATGTGTAACAAATATACGGGCACTTTCTACTGACCTACCATTTGAATCTAGAACTTTATATGAGGGATAATAAACATCACATTCTATCTTTACAGGATCGTTTCTAGATACGTTATGATCTACAGTATATTGTGTAAATTTGACCTCTGTATCCTGCCAGTAGACTGAAACGTTATAGGTTCCAGGACTTATGGTGAAATTATGGATACCATATTCATCCGTATATCCATCACCAACGCCTTCGACCGCTATCCTTGCTCCAGTTAATAGATTATCTTTACTATCTACCGTTTGGAAGTTAACATATAGTGGTCTGCCACCGATCCAAAATGTGTGTTCTGTTTTGTCTATCTGGCCACCATAAGTTTCATCACCAGGGTGTTCTGGATACCTGTAGAAGTAACCAGTAAGATCGACCACACTGATCACAGCAGTGTATTCCCCAGATTGGAAACCACTGTAGTTCCATTGATATGTGTAATTGCTTTTGTAAGATGTTTCTGTACCAGATACTTTTGTCATAGGTTGTCGATAAAATACCTGGTCGCCTTGTGGATCCATCAATGTAACGTTAACATATTCAATATCGTATCCTCCAAAAGGATCAGATATAGTGGTATTGAAGTAAGCTGTTTTATCTGCTGTAGATACATCATAAACGACCGTATTTTGATAGGTGCTGTTCAAAGAATTTATCTCAGATGCATGGGCGTAACTACTGGTCCTTAATTCTAACCTGCTTGGATAACTATCACTACCAAAGGCTATCTTGTGGTCCCTATTGGATGAATGTGTTAATGATAATTCTATCCTTATACTGTTTCCTCTATTGAATATATTATCAACACCGATGTCTATAGAATACTCTGTGAACGAAGACCTTACATCATAGGTCTTTGTAGTTTGACCAACAAGTGTAGAACCATCTGATGATAATTCATACATCGATAAGTCGAACTGGATATCCGTATCATCATAATTTTCTGCATTCTTTTGTGAAGCCCAGATATAAAACGTAGATGTACCGGATACGTTCAAGTCACCAGCAAGGGTTGGGGTCATGGTCCATTCAAAAGTTTCGTCTCCGCTGACCCACGTAGTCAATTTTGCATTTTCGCCTTTCGTGTTATTGAAGGTATACTGATAGTTAGTTCCTAAGACCGTAGCACTATCATTGTGGAGATAGGTTGTCTTATACTTATACTCTGAAGTCTGCATCAATTCGTTATCCGCTGTCAAATTATTATCAACTGATTTACTCAATCCAGTATTTATCAGACCGAATGCTAGGACCAATACTAAACCGATCAAAATGTAGTTTCTCATTTTATTCATATCTAGATCACCTCCTTCTTTCTAGCTACTAAAATAGATCCTACTGCGATCACAGCAATTGCTAATAAGATAGAGAAGAATAGATTAGTGGTGTATACCGGTTTAGGATAATCGTTGAATTTTATATCTATATCTTGACTTGAATCTAATGATATGTCTTTGCTGTTCTCTTTATCTATATCAGTCATCAGCTGAGTCTTTTTAAGATTAGCTTTGATAGAATACTCTCCTTCTGGAACCTGTGAGAAAACTACAGATCCATTTGAAGAAGTCTTATTCGTCATAAGAGGAACGGAGTTCTTATCCATCAGGGTTACTTGAACTCCTTTTATACCACCTTCATTTCCTTTGATTTTTAACCGTATGTAATGTACATCGGTCGTGATCTTTATCTCTGATTGAGATGTTAATGATCGGACTGTTTCTTGACCGACCATTTCTTCGTTCCAGTATACATTAATTTCCCAATCTCCAGTTGGTAACCTAGGAGCTGCTGCACCTTCTTCTGTTGCCGCAGTCGTGAAAACTTCTCCTTTGTTATCTTTAAGTATCAGATTAGCTCCGTCTAAATACTTGTCTTCCGAATCTACTACACTGATATCCAAGTAATATATCTCGCAGGCCAATGTTTCTTGAGTATCCTCTGTCACGTCCACTGTGTTTTCAGCTACTTTAAAGCCTCTCCATTGTACTGATAATTCGATATCACCTGCAGGGACCCGTATTGATTTTTCTTTTTCGATATCGACTGTAGTCATCAGGTCCTGTCCTTCTATCAATGAACTGTGGTAAACTGATACAGCCATATTGTTAACTGTCTTATCTTGAGCATCTACACCACTTAGGGTTAAGTAATAAACTTCTGTACTAAAGTTCAATAAACCGTTATCTGAGATGTTTTTATGAGAATCATATACTTCTACGCCCTGCCATTCTGCTCTCAATCTGTATTCTTCTTCAGGTATCTTCATTGAAAGTATGCCCTGGTCGTCAGTCCTGCTACTGGAGTAAGATTTATTGTCATAAAATACCTCAATCTGAGCATTATTGATCGTGTTGTTGTGCGAGTCTAACGGTCTAAGATCTACATGATAAACAGATGCATCGATATTCAACTGCTGATCCTTATTGAGAGCGATAGTCGTTTCATTCACTTCTATATCTTTCCAATTAGTGACCAGGCTGTAAGTTTCACTTGGTAATCTAAAAGTTAAATTACCGTTTTCATCGGATTGATATGAAAACATGATATTACCGTCCAAGTAAGATTGTACAGTGGCTTCAGATAAAGATTCATTCATCTGGTCCTTAATTTTTAAATCGATATAATATACGTCGCAGTTAACTACTACTGAATTTGAATCCCGTTTATCTTCTATATTGAAAGTTTTCTCACCAACCTTCACTTCTTTCCAATCCACGGTCAAAGTATAATCTTCAACAGGTAATCTTACCTTTTCCATTCCAAAGACATTCGTTGTACCATTAGATATGTATCCTCCGTTATTATATACATTGATCAAAGCATTTTGGATAGTATCATTCCTTGAATCTAAAGTCTTTACATTCAAATAGTAAACATCACACCTTGCTTCAAATTGCTCATTTCCTGAAACTTGAACGTTTTTACTGGTGTATACTTCTATACCTCTCCAGGATATCGTTATATCTACTTCTGCTCCAGGTAGTCTAGATGTGTAAATTCCGTTGGCTGATGTTGACCCTGTATCTATAACTTCACCGTCTATATTTACTGAAACACTGCTGTTCGATATGATGCCTTGTTCTGTCGTATTATCAATAGCTTTGATATCAAGATGGTAAACGGACGCTTGCAAATCTAATGTATCATCATTCGAGGATATACTTACCGATCTATTGACCACTTGTATTCCCTTCCAGGATACCAGGAACCTGTGTTCTCCAGATGCTAACCTTATGGTAGTAGAACCATTGGCATCAGTTGAAGTAGTAGTAACAGTTCTTCCTGTAGGAGAGTATAAAGCGGTCAATTTTGCTTCTTCTAATGATTTATCCAAAGTGTCATAAACATTGACATCTATATGGTACACTTCAGCGCTTAACTGCTTAGTTGTAGATGAATTGATCAGATAAGTTCCATCGTAAACTATAGAATCTTTCCAGTAAATCTCTATCCTATAATCTGCCTCTGCAAGTCTTGTCGATACATTTCCATTTTGATTAGTAAGCTTTGATGAAACAACTATTCCAAGGTCTTCGTATTGAAAAATAACGAGGGCATCGTTCAGAGATTCTCCTTGGCTATCTTTAACTTGAACATGCAGGTGGTATACTGTTGATTTTATCTCATATCTGTCTGAGCTGTTTATGTTGATCTGCTTTTCTGCAACTTCTTTATCCTTCCATTCAACCGAAAATTCAAAATTTCCTTTTGGTACCTGTACCAACTGTATCCTTCCGTTTTCATTAGTTATATAAGCTGAAGTGTTGGTAGTTCCATTTGGATGTGTTACATATATCCTAGCATCACCTAGAGCGTTATTTTTATCGTCTATAATTCTTAACTCAGGGTAAAAAACATCGATAGTGACCTGTAAAGGATCACTGTAAGACCTATTTTGAGTTACATTTATTGTTGATCCAGTTACTTCAATTTCCTCCCAAACAGCATTTACATCATAGGTAGTTTCTGCAAAGCTGATGTTCGTGATACCGTTTGAATCGGTTACACCCGTATCGAACAAACCTTCATCTTTTCTTATGACAACAGTTGTATCTGGTAATGGATTCTGCTGATCATCTACAATTTGTAGATTCACGTAGTATGGTAATCCTCCTATGTAGAAACTGTGCGAACCATAAACTTCATGGTCTTGGAAGCTGCCTGTGGATTTCCAGTTCCTCAGAGCCGTTTTATCCGCTGCTCTGACCATGATATCGTAAGAGCCTTCTGGATGTCCTGAATAGTTCCATTGAGTTTCAAATCCAGTCACATAACTTCTGAAATTACCGCTTACTTTTTCCATGGTTATATTATCGAGTACGACAGTTCCATCAGGAGCTATTAATGTTAGATCTGTCCACTCTACGTCGTATCCTCCAAATGGATCGGTGATATTAGCATGGATGTACATGGTTTTGTTCGAAGCATCAGGCTTGAACGTTGAATTCATATTTCGGTTATAATCTAAAGTATGAATTTCATTGACCTGTATGTAATTTTGACAAGGTAATGTTACGTTCGAATCTCTCATTGCTCCATCTACCGTTCCTCCATATGCAGGAGTAAGACGGACACTGCTGGGTGGGTCCATTATTAGAGTTATCTTCAGGTTTGAACCTTTTTCAAGCGTGTGGTTCAGATCGAAGGAATGTTCGTATAACTGCCAACCCTGGCCTGGATCCTGATAAGTTTGACTCGCTTGATAATTCTCTACGTTTACAGAATCCCCATTTGGCTTGATCTCGGTCAAGTTACATATGAACGGACCGCTCCCACTTCCTGTACCTTCGTTATTGGCCCAGATCGAAATGGAAAATGTGCCGTCAATTGTTAGATCACCTGCTAGAGTAGGATAAAGGAACCAGTCGTTATAGAAAAGCTGACTGGGATCAGTTTCATAACCCTCTCCAGTTGGATACGTTGTATTTCCTATCTGTCTAGAAGTTCCTCCGCCACCTACATCTTTGGATTCATCTACCCTGTACAGGTAAATTTTCTTATTCTTCGTTGGTAGATCTTCTTTTATTTCCGATTTATTAAGATCGTTATCGATGTCATCCTGATTATTAAATGCTGAGTTATTCTGTGAAAAGATCAATACACTTCCTAGTAGTAGTGTTACAGCAATCATTACAACTATCAATTTTCCTTTCATATTACAACCTCTTACTTTAATGGATATAATTGGAAACACTTACTAAAAGGATTATTGTACAACTTTCGAATTGTGTCATCTACGAATTATTTCGTTTCATATTTTACCACATTTTTTGGTCATCTACTGGTTTTGTTTTACAATACCATAGATATATAAAAAGGGGTATCTCAAAAAAACCCCTGTGGACTCCCATTAAATCTTTATTTAAATCTTGAAAAAATTTTTTGCAGATAACATAATATTGGTTAATATCCTTAATTTTTAAATAGCATTGTCTAAATGAAATCTGTTATTGGAGCGTGTTTTTGTATGGGTAACATAAATTGTGATATAGAGATAAAGAACGTTAAAAAATTGATGACTATTTTTGTGATCGCGATGCTAATGCTGTCTGTTTTTACAGTGGCAGCGGGCAGTTTGGCAGAAGTGGGAAGTGGGATTACTTCTGATAACGAATTGATGGCGAGCGGTGATTTTGCAGGAGGAGATGGAAACGAGAGTGATCCTTACCAGATATCCAACTGGACACACTTGAATGAAACGCGAAACTACCTAGGTGCGAACTTCACGCTTGTCGCGGATCTTGATGAGACGACTGAAGGTTACAGTGAAGTAGCGAGCGGATCGGCGAACGGCGGGAAAGGATTCGATCCGATCGGTAATTCAACTGCGTCATTCACCGGAAACTTCGACGGCAGCGGCTATACGATCTCGAACATGACGATCGATCGTTCGAGTGAGGATAACGTGGGACTGTTCGGCTTCGCTGGAATCAATGCGGAGATCACGAACACTAGTCTAGAAGATGCGAACGTCACTGGATCCAATTATGTGGGCGCCCTTGCGGGGACTAATTACGGAACAGTGACCAACTCGTTCGCAGCCGTTAACCTCACTGGCGCCAATGAGATAGGTGGCCTTGTCGGTGCGCTCTCTAAAGGAGGGTCTGTGAACATGTCCTACGCGACCGGAAAGGTCATCGGCCACGAAAATGTAGGCGGACTCATTGGGACAACCCTAAGAGAAGTCGCTGACGACCCCGGCAAAGTACGTGCGTCGTATGCGACTAGTGACGTGACCGGCAAAAGTAACGTCGGCGGTCTCATCGGTGGTAACGCCGGCCTGGTGACTGGATCCAATGCGAGCGGGGCTGTTGCCGGCAAAAGTAACGTCGGCGGTCTCGTCGGTTCTAGTGCTTATTGGGGCATTATAACCCTCTCGAACGCCAGCGGAACAGTAACCGTCCGAGAAGGGGCCTCATCTCCCATAAGTTTCGGAGGTCTAGTGGGCCGGAACGTTTACTCTAGTATAACCCTCTCGAACGCCACCGGTGACGTTCTCACAGAGGGAACCGCGACCAGCGTAGGCGGTCTAGTAGGGTATTCGGACGGGACGAATAGAGGCGCTTATATTAACAAGTCCTACGCGACGGGAGACGTCACCGGCAATGAAACCGTAGGCGGTCTAATCGGGATGAACATAGAGACGAACGTTACCCAAACGTACGCCACCGGTAACGTGACCGGCAGCAGAACCGTCGGTGGCCTAGTCGGCAACAACACCGGTTCGAATGCAAAGGTGAACAACTCCTATGCGGCCGGGTCAGTCACCGGCGATGCTGAGGTCGGCGGTCTAGTCGCCAACAACTCCGGAACGGTAGGAGATTCGTACTGGGACACCGAGACGACAGGTCAGTCTGGTTCAGATGGAGGTACAGGCCTCACGAGCTCTGAGATGAAAGGTTCCGACGCTACGGATAATATGAATTTTGATT
>CAZEXI010000062.1:0-10032 GCA_964516805.1 uncultured Thermoplasmata archaeon | reverse complement strand
TGAAAGTGAAAGAGATAGAAGCAAAAGTAAAATGTGATGAATGTGGATATGAGGGCGGTGTGGAATACTCCGATGAAAAGGCATTTCATTTTAATGTTCCAGTTATTTCTTGTCCTGAGTGTGGTGCTAAACCAGAGATAATCCAAGGTAAAGAAACAAAAATAGTAGGTGTGACCGCAGAGGAGGAAGAGAATGGAGATTGATTTAGAACAGTTCAAGTTTAGAGATCAAGATAAGGCCAAAAAGATATTAAAAGAAATAGATGAAGCCGACACTGAACTTACTTTGATGCATGTGTGTGGAACACATCAAGACACCCTGGTTAAACATGGGTTAGATCCGATGCTTAGAGATGTTGGTGTAAGAATTAGACAAGGTCCAGGATGCCCAGTTTGCGTTACAACTCAAAGAGAGATAGAAGAGATTATCAAACTTGCAAAAGAGGGTGTCACAGTAACAGCATTTGGAGATATGATGAGAGTGCCTGGAGAAAACTCATCTTTGATGGATGCTAAAAGTAAGGGAGCAGATGTGAGGATAGTTTACAGTATAGATGATGCAGTTGATATCGCTAAAAAAAATGACAATGAAGTTGTTTTCATGTCTGTTGGCTTCGAAACTACTGTTCCAGCTACTGCAAATGTGATCTCCAAGAATCCACCTGATAATTTCAGTATATTAGAAAGCAACAGAGTTATTCCTCCAGCACTGAAATCGATACTTGAGATGGGCGAAGTGAAACTTGATGGACTTATAGAACCTGGACACGTCAGTGTTATAATCGGAAGTAAACCTTACGAACCGTTATCCGAAAAATACAATATCCCTCAAGTAGTTACCGGATTCGAACCACTTGATCTGTTGTTAGGTGCTTTAGTTATTTTAAGACAGATACAAGATGGTAGAGCAGAAGTCGAAAATGAATACGATAGAGTTGTAAAGCCAGAGGGGAATCCAAAAGCTAAAGCGGTCATCGATGAAGTCTTTGAACCATTTGATATAAAATGGAGAGGTTTTCCTGAAATTCCAGACTCAGGCCTTAAGCTGAAGGAAAAATATGAACAGTACAGTGCTAGAAACAAATTTGAAGATATTTTAGAACCTTTAAAGGACAGGGAGTTCAAAGAACCTGAAGGCTGTAGATGCGGTGAAGTCTTAAGAGGACTTATTGAATCTCAAGAATGTCCTTTATTCGGTGATGTATGTAAACCATCAAATCCAGTCGGAGCCTGTATGGTCAGTAGAGAAGGAAGCTGTAATATAGAATATCGATATGGATCGAAATAATCAATCGATACCTTTTTATTCGATATCTTTTTGAATAGTTATAAGTTGAAATGGTAACATGGCAGATGACCTAGAACAACAGATCCAAGACATTGAAGAGGAGATACGAGAAACTCCTTACAATAAAGCTACAGAACAGCATATAGGTCGATTAAAGGCAAAACTATCTAAATTGAAGGATAAACTCGATAGACAAGGCGAAGGTACAGCAGAGGGCGGAGGTTACGCCATAAGACATGAAGGTGATGCAACAGTGGGCTTAGTTGGATATCCTAGTGTCGGAAAAAGTACTTTATTAAATATTTTAACTGGTGCTAAAAGTAACGTTGCTAACTATGAATTTACAACTTTAGACGTTATACCTGGGATCCTTAAGTATAAAGACGCTGTGTTCCAGATTTTAGACCTACCAGGTTTGGTAGAAGGAGCTGCTTCAGGAAAGGGTAGAGGTAAAGAAGTTCTATCAGTAGCAAGAGAGGTTGACATCGTCATACTAATGGGAGATGTTTACAAAGATGATATACAAACGATGGTAGACGAGCTAGAAGCAACCGGTGTAAGACTCAATAAACAGCCTCCTGAGATCGTTATAAATGAGAGAGAAAAAGGAGGTATTGAAGTACGATCTACCGTTGAACTAACCAATATCGGTGAAGAAACGATAAAGGAAATTTTAAGAGAGTACCGATATATCAACGCAACAGTCGTGGTCAGAGATAATATAACCTTAGAAGAACTGATCGATCATCTGAGTGATAATAGAGTCTATATTCCAGCGATACCTGTGATTAATAAAACTGACCTGCCTTACCATAATGAAGATCTTTCCGATAAAATCAAAAAAGATTGGGACCCGATATATATCTCAGCAGAGAATGAAGAAGGTATAGAAGAATTGAAAGAAAGGATATTTGACGAATTGAATTTTATTAGAGTTTTCTTGAGACCTAAAGGAGAGAAAGCCGATGATGAACCTATGATACTTCAAAAAGGGGATACTGTTGAGGATGTTTGTAAAAAACTCCACAGCGATTTTTTAGATAATTTTAGATACGCAAGGATATGGGGTCCTACTGCTAAATTTCCAAAACAAAGGGTAGGTTTAGACCATGAATTAAAAGAGGGAGATACTGTAAGGATAATAACACAATAATAGATATTACATAGTTAAACTTAAATGGCATTAGCATTTTAAATTATTCCAATGAGAGAAATCATATCAAGAGCGATGAGTTCTGGTTTAGATTTTACACAGAGAGGTGTGCTCAAGTCTTTTTTAGTCAAGATGGATATCGATGAAGGGAAATACGATGAAGTTTACACTCTTATAAAGAACTCAGCTTTGGAACAAGAATTTAAGAATATACCTTATAAAGATAGATTTTTGTTTTTACCACAATGTCTAAGAGATTCATCTGACTGTGAAGCAGAACTTACTGATCATGGCTATGAATGTAAAAGATGTGGCAGATGTTCTATCGATGAAATAATAGAGTATGCTGTTGATCTGGGCTATGATAAAGATAGGATCTATATCGCACCTGGGTCAAGCCTTGTTAAAAAAATAGTAAAAAAAGAAAATCCTAGAGCGGTAATAGGGGTCGCTTGTTACAGTGAAGTTGTGGAAGGGATAAAATTATCACACGTTTTTGATATACCAGTACAAGGTGTACCTTTACTCAAAGACGGCTGTAAAGATACAGTCGTCGATATGGATAAATTGAAGGAAGTCCTTAAGAAATAATTAAAGATGGGTGAAAAGAATGGATAGCAAAAATATATTCTACTTTTCTGTAGCAGGGAAGTCAAACTCTGGAAAAACAAATTTAGTTGAAAAGATAATAAAGAACCTGAAATTAAAGGATTATAAAGTTGCAACATTAAAACATACTAAAGGAGATTACTCTTTGGATGAAGAAGGAAAGGATACTTGGAGGCATAAAAAAGCTGGATCTGAACTAGTTATCTTTTCTACTCCCAAAGAAACTTCATTTTTATATGAAAAAGAGATGGACCTAGAAAATATACTAGAAAAATCTGATATTAAAGAAAATTATGATGTTCTCATAGTTGAAGGGATGAAAGGTATCGATATACCAAAGATTGTTGTTGGCGATTTAAAAACAGATTCTGACATAGTTTATGATGACAATATAGACGAGATAATAGATTGGATCGAAAAGAATGTAGAAATCACCAAAATACTGGATGATCTTCCCCAAATAGACTGTCAGGAATGCGGATATGAAAACTGTAGAAATTTTGCTAAATCTGTTTATGAAGGTGAAAGTGATCTGGTTGATTGTGTTACATTAAAACAAAATCAAATATCTTTAAAAGTTAATGATGAAAATATACCTCTAAGTGGATTCCCAGCCAACATCATAAAAAGCAGTATTATCGGTATGACTGAAACGTTAAAAGGCGTTGAAGATATAGAAAAATTAGAAATCACTATAAACAATTTAGATAATAAATCGGATGAATAGATATGAATGTTATTGGAGTCAAATTTGATAAATCATACCAATCTGATGAGCTATTAAAAAAGATCGATGAGTACAAAGATAAAAATGACATGTTCATCCAGATATTTAATCATAGGAAAGTAGTCGGAGAAGAACATCTTATGTGGGCCTATAAAAAGGCTAAAGAATCTATCGAGCAAAACAGTAATAGGGCTGATTCTTTAGAAATAGAAACACTTCTATGGGCATCAGCAGAATGGCAGATCAAACATGCTATAGAAAAGATGGGAGTTTCTGATGGTTCAAAAAATGCTGTTTTAATGATTGAAAACAATCTAGAAGATTTTCTTAATCATATGGATTGGAAAAAATATGATAAGATCAAAAAACCATCGATTGAAAAGCTAAAAAGTTTCGGTATACAACAAAAGGAAATCGATTCGGTGTCCAATCCATACGATCTAATCTTTGAAAAGATGTCAACATCTATTTTGTAAATTGATTAAAAATAAAAAGAAAAAAGTTGTTTTTATTCGACATCCTCGAACCTATCTTCAAGACTTCCCATAACATCTGGAAGAGTTGTATATTCCATCTCTTCAAGTGGAAGTCTGTGAGGTTCAAATGGTCCATGTCTTCTCATGTAATCTGCGATATTTGCAGAATCTTTTCTGACTTCATCGAATGCTGGATCATCGAACAAGTCTGCAGGTTCATCGAAGTGACCGTTCTTCACCTGTGTACCAAGACTAACAACACGTGGAGGTCCATCGAATCTTGTACACATAGCTTGATCCTGAGAAACAGGCATTATAGGACCGTTATGGCTTCCTCTCATCCATCCTGAAACAAGGTATGGATGTGAGAACGGTTCTAATACTTCACCTAAAGCAGGCAGACCTGATTGAGCCCTTACCACAGCAACAGGATCGTCTTTACCTACATATTCACCAGCTATCTGGTATAATTTTTCTGTACTTACTGCTGCAACTGGTTCATCACTAGGTAATTTATCTCCTTTTGGATAAACTCTTTTGATTACAAATCTACCTTTGGCACCCAATAATGCAAGAATATCATATATTTCTTCAGGTGTCTCCATCATTATCTTTTTATCTTTTTTGATATCCCATATTTCAAATCTAAATCCGTTATGTAATGATGGATCGATAACCAACCCAGCTGTATTGAATGGGTCTGCAAACATCTTAAAGATCGGATAATTGAACGCACCTGGTTCAGTTTTATCCATCAAGAACGCTACTACTGGCTCTGCTTTTCTTTCCGTGAATTCGATCTCTGCTACTCCTGGTCCCATCCCTTTAACATTACCTGAAAATGCGTCGGATAACAAGTCCTGACCTGCTCCGTACAAACCTATCTCTTTAGCTGTCTCAGTAGCTTTCTGGAATGTATCCCATGCCAATGAGTGAATCTCTTCTGAATCTTCTCCTTCTCTATGTGTCATCAGCAGCTCTAAGTCGTCACCGCAGTTCGTTACATAATGATCTATAAGAACATCCTCATCTTTTAGGTTATTCTCAGCAACCTCTATCAGTTTGGGATGTACCTTTGCATGGCCTGGATAACCACCTACATCTGCTTTTATTATGCTGAATGTTATTTTACTCATTTTATCCCTTATGATTTGCTATAAAACCATAGAATAAAAGATTATCGATATGTCAAAACCTTTTTAAGCGGTTTTTTAGATATATAACTGAAATGTGCTCAAAATTTATAGAATCATACAGTTTTGGCAGTATAAAGATAGACGGTAAATCATATTCAGACGATATTATAATCCTAGGAAGGGAAGTCAAATCAGGATGGTGGAGAAATAGAGGACATACTGTACAAAAACCCGATCTTTTCGATGTGATTGAATACGAACCTGACCTGTTGATAATCGGTACAGGTAATTCAGGAAGGATGAATGTCCCAAAAGATCTGGTAAAAAAATTAGATTTCAAAGTTGAATCCTATAGAACTGATAAAGCATGTAAAGTGTATAATAACAAATTAGACCAAAACATTAAACTCGCAGGTGCATTTCATCTGACTTGTTAGGTGATAGTAATGATAGAGGATACTTCATTTGGTAAAGTAAAGGTAGAGGGTGAATTATATAATCATGATATCGTGATCTTTCCCGATGAGATAATTAAGCGTAAAAAAGATATCAGTAAAAGTAAGCACGGTACTAGTCATAATTTTACTAAACAAGAGATGAAAGAATATATAAAAGAAGGTCAAGACAAAGATATAAAACAAATAATAGTAGGAACTGGACAGTATGGAAAACTTGCTTTACTACCCGAAACTGAAAAGTATCTTGAAGTTAACGGGTATAAATATAAGCAGTTGAGAACCCCTGATCTTGTTGATAAATATCTAGACAGGAAGCATTCCATCATTATAATCCATGTGACCTGCTGAAATCGATATTCTATTGATCATTTCATACCGTGTTTTTTTACACCTTTATCTATCTCTTCCAAAAATTCCTCAGTATCTTCAGGAGGCTTCGTTATAAGACTTACCGTTATGAATATTATTACTGTTAGAAGTAAACCCCAAAATGATGGCCACCAACCTAACGGATAATAAGACTCTCCAGCTATATATAAGGCTCCAGTGAATATTCCTCCAATCCCCATGCTCAAAATTGCTCCTTTTGCAGTTGATCTCTTCCAGAAGAAAGCACCTATTATCGTCGGTGCCATGACTAGAAGACCACCAGACGCCATGCTGGATAGAACTGCTATCAAATCTAACTTCAGATTGGCAAATATTATACACGATACTATTATGACAAGGATAATAACCTTGCCTGAATACAATTCTAATTTCTCGGATATCTTTGGTTTTAACCCTTTCACCATATCTCTCGAACCGATGGAACTAAGCGAAAGAATTATCGAACTTAAAGTAGAAGTAGCTGCAGCAAATATTCCGATGAATACTACCAATGCAAGTATAACTGGAATGTTGTTCAATAAAACAGGCATAGCTTTATCAGCTTCCGATACTGATATTCCAGAAATACCTGCTACTGAAAGACCAAGTAAGGTGGTTATAACAGTATAGATAAGTCCAAAAATAGAAAAGTAAATGATCATCCTTTTTAGGCTCCTGCTGGAGTCAGAAACGAACATCCTCTGAGATACTTGTGGATTCGTTATAGCAAAGAAAGCCCAAGGGAGTGATAGGCCTATAAACATCTCAAAATTCCAATTTAGCTTTAAAAGATCTGATCGGTTATTAGATATGTCTGCTACAAATCCACCAGGTGAGCCAAAGAAGTGGAAAAACACGTAAAGCACTAGAATAATACTAGCTGAAATCATTATGATCGCTTGGAAAGAATCAGTCCAAGAAACAGATTTCATACCAGCCCATATCGAAGCAAATCCACTGAAAATAGCTGCGATGAGTATTCCAGCAATATACATGTTAGGTACTGATGATGGTGTGAGTCCCGCAAGTAGATAACCTACCCCCATGAGCTGTACAGAAGCATATGGTATAAGCATTACTAAACAGATAATTGCCGCTATAATACCTACCCATTTGTTATTGTATCTTCCAGCCAATAATTCAGGTGGTGTCACGTAATCAAATTTTTTACCTGCTACCCAGAATCTAGGGGCAAAGATAGCTAAGAGGATTATCGTAAATATCAAATAAGTGATCTCAAAACCTAGAGCCCCTACACCTTTATCATACGTTAAACCGACTAGACCTATCATCATGAAAGCACTGTATGTGGTAGCGCTGTAAGTCATGCCTGATATGAATCCACCCAGCTTTCTATTTGCTAAAAAGAACTCTGTAATACCTTCTCCCAGTTGTTTTCGAGCAAAATAAGATATTACAACACCTAATATTAACCATATAAATAATGCAAGGAAAAGATAAATCGGATTCATTCGTTTTCACCCCAATGCTTGATATAGATAGCTCCAAGGATAATTACAGTAAGTGCTAAAATTGTCCAATAAAGATAGCTAGCCCAAAATTCACCAATATCTTTTAAAAACAGATATGGAACTCCAAAATTAAGAACTGTCAGGAGTAAAGCAACAAGAGCTAGATTTCTCGCTTTCATGATGATCTACCTTTATTTCGGTGTTATCGCATATAAAGTTGGGTTTTAAATCTTTTCTTATCTAGATCACTTTTTAAAGTAGTTTGTTAAAGTTCCTATTCCTTCTATGGTTATGTCAATCCTATCTCCATCATTAATAGGTCCGACACCTTCAGGAGTTCCGGTAGCTATGATATCTCCTCTTTCTAAAGTTATATATTTTGTAATTTCTTTTATTAGATCAGGTACTGAAAATACCATTTTAGAGATATCAGATTTCTGCTTAACTTCCCCATTTTTCTCTAATTTTATAGTCGCATCTTCTTTTACTTGCTCTGGTGAAACTATAACAGGTCCGACTGGTGCTGAGTTATCGAAGGCTTTTCCTCTTACCCAATTCTTCTCCTTTCTTTGGTCATCCCTGTTAGAAACATCATTCATGCAAGTGTAACCTAAAACGTAATCCATTGCATCTTCTTTAGATACGTTCCTGCACTGTTCTTTTATAACTACTGCCAACTCAGCTTCATGATCGATCTTCTCCTTATCAGGTAAAAGATCGATTGTATCATTATGAGCAGATAAGCTGTTTGGTGGTTTGAGAAATAATAATGGTCTTTCTGGAACCACATTTTCTAGTTCTTCAGCATGTTCAGCATAATTTCTTCCAATGCAGATTATCTTTGATGGTTTACAAGGTGGCAGAACTTTAACATCATCTATATTATACTTGTTACCAAAACAGTCTATCTCATCTCCATCTAACTCCCCGTATCTTTCATATCCTGCTGGATCTATAAATCTGATTCGTCTCATCAGAGCAGGATGATTGATTTAAATTAAAACTTTTCCCATTCGAATTTATCTCTTTTTTTACCTGTATTTTTCACACTCCTCACAATACCATCTATCCCATTCATCTTCATATTCCATGGGACTATCGCATTCTGGACAGGGCTTACCTCTCTTTTTCTCCTCCTTGTCTTCTTTCTTTGATCCAAACCGGTGGTATTTTTCATATTTTACGATTCCAATCAAGAGGATGATCCCTGCTATAATGTAAAGAATTATTCCAAAATCCATTATTTCTAAAATCCTCAATCTCATATCTCTAGATAGATAGTAAAGAAATATACCAGGACTTATTATCGATAAAGAACCTATTGTTACTCCGATCTTTTTATCGATACTCTTATCCTGGGCCAGCATAAAGAATGGATATATGTAGATGGCTAAGAAAACAGAAGCACCCTGCATCAAACCACTTTCAGTTCTTGCATCACCGCCAATCCATGGAATCAATAATGATAATATAGCTATAACTGTGGATATAAAAATCAATTTGCCTCCGATGTTCCACTTTTTATAATTGAATTTAAAACTCCTTAAAAAAGTTTTTTCCTTTTTATCATCGTTATTTTCTTTTTCACCCATATTATCCTATAATAGTATAATTAATAAAGATATATATATTCCACGGTTCTTCAGAAGGTGATTTTATCAATATTGATTTTGCTTATAGATATTTTAACCATTTATATCTTACTGATAAATTTTTTATAAATTATATTTATTTAGGGGAATCGAGGGACGTGAAATGCGAACCATAAAATATTACAAAAATCTAATAGTATATCTTATACCAGTGATACTAGTCGTTGGCGTTGTTGCTGGAGCTGGGATATGGCTCCTTAACGTCGAAGTACCAGTTGAGTACGATGAACCATACAAAATATCAATGAGCCAAAATGAAATAGGACCAGATTATGAATGGGAAACTCTACAATTTAGAGAGTCTAGTACTACGAATACAGCTTATTTCAATGATACTGGAAGCGGATTATTATACCACCAGTACGTCAAGATAGAAAATCCAACAGGCGGAGCTAATGTAAATATCATAGCTGAGATCAAAGAACCAGCTGGATTTAATGACCAGATGGGTTTCACAGTTTTGAACGGAATTGTCGAACCTGGAGAAGCTGGCGAAGCAGAAGTAGAACAATGGGGTAATATCAATACAGGAGATATTCCAGTCGCAGCAGGTGAAACTAAAAAGATAACAGTTATCTATACTCTTGGCAATGATGTACCTGCTTCTAACAGTTACAGTGTTAACTGGGACTTTTCTGAAGGAGAATCTATCACAGTTAGTAGTGGAGAAAGTATTCAGTCTGCAATCGATTC
>CAZEXI010000061.1:0-11687 GCA_964516805.1 uncultured Thermoplasmata archaeon | reverse complement strand
ATTGAGAAACTGTTCATTTCATCATTCTAATCACTATGGTTTGAGGCTTTTTAACATTGAAAATGGTGTGATATATAACAATGAGATCACTGATAACCTAGATGGTATCAGGATTAACTCATCTGGTGAGATCTCTTTATCAAAAAATAAAATATTATCAAATCACTGGTATGGTATAACAGTAAGTGATTCAAATGACAATATTATATCTAATAGCACTGTTATCGATAACCGGTTTGGTGTAACATTATTTTCTTCTGATTATAACATGATCAAATACAATAATTTCTCTAAACATTACAGAGACGGAATATACCTTTCAGATAGCAGCCAAAACGAAATAGCAAATAATATTATATCAGAGAATGGATACAATGGGATAGAGCTATTTGAATCGAGCAGCAATAATATAGTGAATAACGAAGTGTTGAGAAACGATTTTGGAATAGTAATTAAATCATCAAGTAATAGAAATACTATCAAAGATAATGATATCACCAAAAGTTCTTACAGTGATGGCATCCGTCTATATAAAAGCGATGAAACCATAATAGAAGATAATTTTGTATCCAATAACGATGGAGATGGTATCTCATTATACGAAGCAAATATAACCACGATCGAAAATAACACAGTTACATCCAATAGGGAAGGAGGAGGTTTCTTGATGAATGGTGTCAGCGGGATTTTAATCTATAGCTGCAGGGATACTACATTAAGATTCAATGAAATGGTAAATAACAGTGTTGTCTTGAAAGGTAACAAGGAGATAGAGTGGAATTCACATCTTATCGATACTTCTAATACAGTCAATGATAAGCCTGTCAGGTACTTGAAAGATGAAACAGGCGTTACTGTTCCATCGATTGCTGGTCAGGTCATATTGGCCTGTTGTACAGACATGACTGTTGAAGATCAAGATATATCTAAAGCTACAATACCTATCGAACTGGGATTTACTGATTCAAGCTTAATCAAAGGAAATTATTTAGAGAGCAGCACTAACGGGATCTATTTATATGCATCCAGTGAAAACACATTGACAAACAACTACGCAGTATCCAATGACCAATGTGGTATCTTATTTGGAGATGCTAGTATCAATAATGAAATAGATTCGAACGACGTTATAGATAACGATTTAGGAGGAATACGGTTAGATAAAACATTAAAGAACACCATCTCTAACAATCTCTGTTTGAACAACAGCGGAGGAGGTATAGAACTGTACACCACTCAAGGAGTAGTACTTAAAAATAACGAACTTGTCAACAATGGAGTAATTTTAGGTGGATGGGAATTAAAAAACTGGAACACACATAGTATCGATACATCTAATACAATAAATGGTAAACCTGTTCAATACTGGAAGAACCAAGATAGTGGTACTGTTCCCCAAAATGCAGGACAGGTCATACTGGTAAACTGTACGGATGTTGTTGTAGAAGACCAGATATTGAACGACAGTGGTATTGGACTCCAATTAGCTTTCTGTGGAGAAGGAGTAGTAATAAAGAATAACATTATGTCTTCTAACACTTGGCAAGGTATCAATATTTATAACTGCTTATCTGGAGATATAATTAATAACACTATGACAGAAAACAAATATGGACTCGTCGTAAAGAAAACTAATAATACATTGATAAAAGATAATCTGATTGCATCTAATCATTACACTGGTATAGATATTGCTTTTTCACACAACAATTCTCTTTATGAAAACACCATACTAAAAAATAAAAAGCAAGTAGAGCTATACAGCTGTAATAACCATTGGTATGAAGATTCACTCCAAGTAGGTAACTACTGGGGAGGTTATAAGGGGACTGATTCAGATGGCGATGGAATAGGTGATGACCCTTATACTGTTTATGAAAGTATTTATCGATTTATAGAAGACGAGTATCCTCTTATGGAAGGAACTAGGAAAATTGATGGTTACGTCCCTAGAAAACCTATCAGAATAAACAGTGAATCAGACTTCGATCAAGCTCATGGTATTGTGGCTGGTGATGGAACAGAATTTGATCCCTACATCATAGAAAGTTACAGAATAAACGGCAGCGATTACGGATATTGTATTTATATCGGAAATACGTCCGCTGAGTTCACCGTGAGAAATTGTCATCTTCATGATGCAGAGGGTGATCCAAGTGAGTTCAGAAAAAATTCTGGACTATACCTGTACAGAACAGCAAATGGTGTTGTCAAAAATAATGATATATCATCTAATGAATATGATGGTGTGTATGTGTTTGAATCTAATAACAACTCAATGAATTCCAACGATGTTAAGGATAACGGTGCTGATGGGATAAATCTATACGAGTCGAAATATAACACAGTCCACGGTAATACTGTAAATAATAACGAAGATAACGGTATCGAGGTTTATCATTTTAGTGAAAAGAATACGATCATTATGAATACTGTGTCTAACAACGGAGAACATGGTTTTCGTTTAGAATTATCTGGTCACAACTCCTTGATACATAATTGGGCCGATAATAATGGAAAAGATGGTATCAATTTATACTACTCTTCGAGTAATTGGATCACAGACATGGTATCAGAAGGCAATGAAAGACATGGATTACATATATTTTTGGCGGAAGATAATACGATCACTAAAAATACGATCTCTGAAAATCTAGTGAACGGTATATTCCTCAATTTATCGAGCAGTAATAATGAGATAAGTAAGAATGTGATTAAGAAAAACGGGAGAGGTATTTATCTAAATTCTTCCGATGTCGGGAGCTGTAAAGAAAATAGGATACATAATAACACGATCATGAGTAATGAGATCGGCGTCTATCTTCCTTCAACAAGTGAGAATAATACGCTGTATCATAATGACTTTTTGTCCAATACTGAACAAGCATATGATGATGGAACCGGTAACGTATGGTACAACAGTACTTTAGGAGAAGGAAACTACTGGACAGATTATGAAGGCACTGATTCAGATGGTGATGGAATAGGAGATACCCCTTACGATATAAACGGTGACTCTCAGAGTAAAGATGAATATCCCTTAGTAGAACCGTGGAGAGAAGATAAAACAGATCCTGTTGCTGATGCAGGAGAGAATAAAACGGTTGGAAAAGGTGTAGAATTCACACTAGATGGTTCTGATTCCACTGATGATGTAGGTATCGTCAGTTACAAATGGGAGCTCGGTGACGGTGTAAATAAGACAGGAGAGAACATTTCTTACTCATACGATGATTTAGTAGAACATACTGTTATGCTTACCGTTACGGACCAAGCGGGGAATACAGATAACGACACTGTTGTGGTCGATGTTGTAACCTCAGAACTTGTGGTCAACGCTTTACAAGTACCTGAGACAGGGGTCATAGGTAAGGAAGTGACGATGACAGCAAGTGTAGAAAATATAGGCGGAGCTAGTTTAGAGGACGATATCTACATAGATGGTGAATCTGTCAAGCCATTCACACTTCAACCGGACGAATCAAAGGATATAACTGTTGACTACGTTTTTGATTCTACAGGATCTTATACAATTTCAGTAGGTGAGGAAGAGGCTACAATCACAATAAATGAAATTTTGGTGATCAAAGATGTTAGTCTGGATAAAGACACTGTAAATGTAGGTGGAAATGTTACTATCGAATCTAATATAACTAACAACGATGATTCAGCCCATGCTGTTGAGATAACTATAGATGGAGATACTGTACACACATGGAACGTAGAAAGTGATGTAAGCGGTGAAATTTTCATATACGAGCATACCTTCGATGAAAGTGGAACATTTGAAGTGATGATCGGTGATAACACAGCAGGAGAAGTTGAAGTAAAAGAACCTGGAGATCCGATAGCAGATGCTGGTGATGACAAAACAGTCGATGTTGATGAAGATTTCTCTTTAGATGCTTCCGGTTCTTCGGACGATGAAAAGATCACAAGCTATGAATGGGACCTTGGTGACGGAGCAACAAAAACCGGTGAGACTATAACCTATACTTATAACAGTGAAGGAACTTATACCGTCGAGCTAACGATCACCGATGAATCAGGTAACACTGATACAGATTCTATAGAGGTGACTGTTGAAAAATCAGGTGGAGGCGGTGGTTCAAGTGATGATTCAGATAGTGAAGATGGTATATCTATGATGACAATAGGAGCTATAATTGCAGTGATAGTGGTTATCTCGGTGATAGCAGTTTTTATGTATAAGAAGGACTGAAACTTCATTCTTTTTTATTTTTTATAAAGAAGTTTTATTTGACATAATTATTTTAATTAAAAAAGAAAATATTGATATACTTTGTTAATATTTTTATACTTAATTGAGTTGATTATATAAATATCTCGAAGGGAGGACATCCTGAATATGAACATATTATTTGTAGACGATGACAATGACGTCTTAACTCAAGCTGAACTATATCTAGAAAAAAAGAATGAGAGTTTTGAGATAGAAACAGTAAATTTGGCTGAAAAGGCCTTAGATATGCTTGAAGAAGATCGATATGACATCATCATCTCTGATTATCAGATGCCTAAAATGGATGGTCTTGAATTTTTAGAAGCTGTGAGGGAAGATTTAGATAAAGATATTCCGTTCATAATGTTCACAGGTAAAGGTAGAGAAGAAGTAGCTATGAAAGCACTAAATTTAGGTGCAAACAGATATGTTCAGAAAGGTGGAAAGGCAAGAAGTCAATATGGTGTACTTTCTGATGCTATAAATCAAGAAAAGGAGATGTATAGCAATAAGAGAGAATTAAAGAAATCCGAAAAGGAGAAGAGCAAGATACTTAACAGCACCGTTGAATTGGTTGCCTACCAGAATGAAAACCATGAGATCATTTGGGCGAATAAATCTGCAGGTGATTCTGTTGATGAAGATCCAGAAGACTTGAAGGGTAGAAAATGCTACGAAATTTGGAACAACAAAGATGAACCATGTGAAAATTGTCCAGTTGAAAGGTCATATGAGACAGAAGATATAGAAAGAGGAGAGATTCATACCTATGACGGTGGAAGATGGTTGATAACTTCCAATCCGATAAAAGATGAAAGTGGAGATATTGAAGGTGTGGTTGAAGTTGCTCTGGATATAACACAGAGAAAGGAGGTTGAGGAGGCTCTTAAAGAAAAAGAGAACAAATATAGAGCATTGGTCGAAACAGCTTTCGCAGGTATAAGTATAACTGATGTTAACGAGAATCTAACCTATGTCAATGAAAGGTTTGCTGAAATGTTGGGTCATAAGAAAAAAGAATTGATAGGGAAAAATTTAGAAGATATTTCTCAGTCTGAAGATCTAGTGAAATTTAGAGAAGAAACTGAAAAAAGGAAGAAAGGTAAATCTAGCATATACAAAAGCAAATTGTTCAAAAAAAATGGCGAACCTGTCAAAGTTATGGTAAATGCTTCGCCATTTAGAGATGCATCAGATGATTTTAAAGGAACTATTGGTGTGGTCACTGATATCACTGAAAGAGAAGAAACCAAAGAAAAATTGAAAGAACTTCATGAAGTATCCTCTAGACTAGAAAATACAAATACAGAAGATGAGGCGTGCAAAATCGCAGTGAACGCTGCTGAGAACGTTCTCGATTTTTCCGTATGCAGTTTAGTTTTCATAGATGAGAGTGGTAATCGCTCGATAAAAGCAGCTTCAAAGGCGGTTAATAGGGATGATTACGTTGTGCCTGTCTCGGGTAAAGACACGATAATGGGGAAGACATTTTACGAAAATAAGAGTTACTTGATAGATGACCTTCAATCCAACGATATCGCAAAACCAGCTAGGAAAGACTACAGATCAGCCTTAAGTGTTCCTATAAAAAGTAAAGGCGTGTTTCAGGCGATATCTTCTGAAGAAGCTGCATTCGATGAAAGGGATCTTGAAATGGCTGAACTACTTATAGATCACGTTTCAGAAGCTTTAGAAAGATTAGATATGAGAAAAAGAGAAGAGTTTTTACACTCATTATTGAGGCATGACGTTAGAAATAAAGAGGTGCTTGCTCAAGGATATCTTGAACTTATTGAAGACTTTGATATGTCTGAAGAAGTGGAAGAGTATCTAGAAAAGGCCAAAAAGGCTACAAGAAACGGATTGGAAGTAATAGATAAAGTCAGAAAACTAAGGAAGATAGAGAAGGAAAAAGAAGTTACTGAAGTAGATTTGAACAATATTCTAGATCAGGTGATATCAGAACATCAAGATCAGCTGAAAGATAAAGATATAAATTTAGAATTTGAAGGATCAACTTGTGATGTAAAAGGTGGCGCGTTATTGAAAGAATTATTTTCTAACCTTATAGAAAATTCTATCAGGCATTCAAATTGCAGCAAAATAAAGATACATACTGAATCAAAAGATGAAAACTGTGAGATAATAATAGAAGATAACGGAAAGGGTATTGAAGATAATAAAAAAGATAAAATATTTGAGAGAGGTTTTAAAGGTGAAGATAGTGCTGGGTCGGGCCTAGGAATGTATATGGTCAAAAAGATAGCTAATAATTATCGGGGAGATATAGAGGTAAAGGATTCCGATATAGGTGGGGCTAGATTCGATGTGAGGTTGAAAAAATCATGACAGATGATCGGAGATGGTAGATTGGTGGTGGAGGAATTAGAGGTAGTTCTTCTCTTACTCGGTATATTTGTACTTGTCTTCATAATGATGAATAAAAGATTGACCAAGGAGCTTCCACATTCCTCTCTACTTATAACAGCTTTTCTTATGTTTTTGGTGAGTTGGACTTTTACTAATATCGAGAGCTTCTTTTCTCAACATATTTTTAATATCCTTGAACACGGGTTTCAGTTGCTAGGTGCTGTTCTAATATTCGTGTGGTGTTGGAGAATATTCATGGGTAAGGAGGTCAAAGATGCATCACATAGTAACGATTAATCTGTTCGTATCCATAATTTCTTTAACAGCTTTAATCATCATTTACAAAAGAAGAAGAAGAGTATTTCATAGAGATACAAAATTGATCTTCTCATTATTACTACTTCTTATCATTATACATAGTTTGATAAATGTCTTAGAGTGGTCGGATATAGCTCCCTGGATAGATCAACTTGGAGATCTTATCGAGACTTTACAGCCATTATTCTGGGTATTCTTCTTCTACGTGTTCTTGAAAGAGATAGATGAAAAGAAGATAAGAAAAAGTGAGGAGAAATACAAGAAATTGTTCAAAAGTTTGAAAACAGCCATAACAGTTCATGGTCCCGATGGTGAGATATTATCAGCTAATCCAGCTGCTGAAGATGCACTGGGGATGGAAGAGAAACAATTGAAGATGTATGGTTTAAAAGATTGGATAGGCACATTTTATAAAGAGAATGGTAATCGTATGGACCTTGAGGATTTTCCTGTTTCTAAAGTATTTGAAACTAAAGAACCTTACGAAGGAAAATTAATAGGAGTATCTATTAAAGGTAAAAAAGATATCAGATGGTACGCAATAAGTGCAGTGCCCTATTTTGACGAAGATGATGATATAGAGAGAGTCATCGTTTCTTTTGACGAAGTTACTGAAGCTAAGAAAGCAGAAGAAAGGAAAAACTTCCTAAATGCCATGGTTAGGCAGGACCTGGGAAGTAAATATAATACGATAAGAGGTTATTTGGAGCTGATGAAAGATAGTGATCTTTCAGAAGAACAAGAAGGATATCTTGAAAAGGCTTTAGAAAGCAGTAAAGAAGTTGATGAAATACTGAAACTTGCTAAAGAGCTCAAAGAAATGGAAGAAGTCGATTGGTCAACAGAAAATAACATTAGAAAAATTATCAAACACGCTTTAGAGGACATATCAGAAATAATAGAGAAAAAGGAGATAGATGTCGAAGAAGATTATCCAGTTAAAGACTTAAAGATAATGAGCAATTATTCGTTTAGAAAACTGCTGATGTACCTGATCAAAACACGTATTTCGATAGCTGGTTGTCAGCGTATCAAGATCAGAGTCAAAGAAGAATATGGTTCGATCATGATTATATATGAAGATGATGGTAAAGAACTTCCTATAGAGATTAAGGAAATTTTTTCTGGAAGAGTATATGAAGGCGAAACGACTGGAGCTGGAGGAGTACTTTACTACATGATCAGAGAGATAGCAGAGTACAACGATGCTGAAATTGATGTAAAAAAGTCTGAGTTGGGCGGACAGAAGTTCAAAATAAACTTTGAAAAGCTATAAAACGTGATTCAAGCGATTTATCGATTTATAAATCAGATAAAACCTTAAAGTTGATGATTTAGATCACTCCAATTATATCATAAAAAAATTGATCAGTTACTACCAGGTATATTATTACGTTCCAAATAGCTAAAATTGAGATGATTATCTTGAACTTAGTTTTCCTAGTTTTGTGTCTAAATATTTTCATCCCAAGAACAGAACCGAATACACCACCTAAAAAAGAAACGAGATATAGTGATCTTTCTGATAATCTCCATGCATCATGTTTTGCTTTTAGTTTATCTACACCGAACATCAGGAGTGAGATTAAGTTGATCGATGCAGTGTATATCAATACCAATTGAGTAAGATTATCCATAGATATGATGTGTATACATTCAAGATATTAATATTTTGATTTAAAAAATGCTAAAAAGAATACATTTCGATGTTTTTTTTTAAAATTTCAAGACATTATCTTAAATGAATGATATCGATCTATAAAAATATTGATTTATCTGTTTAAGAAAATTTAGAATGAATAGATTGAACTAACCAAATAATAGTAAAAATAGTAAATTTCATATCAGTTAACTTGAATATATTAGAAAAAAGGGAATCAGATATGAAAATTTTAATGGTCGACGACGATGTAGATTTTTTAAAACAGGCTGAATTGTTTATCGAATCTAAAAATGATGATCTTGAAGTCGATACAACCACTTCTGCTGCTAGAGCACTTGAAAAATTAGATAGAGGAATTTTTGATTTAGTTGTTTCAGATTATCAGATGCCTAAAATCGATGGGTTAGAATTTTTGGAGAATATCAGAGAAGAAAGGGGAGAAGACATTCCTTTTATCATGTTCACAGGTAAAGGTAGAGAAGAGGTCGCAGTGGAAGCTTTGAATTTAGGGGCAAACAGATATCTAAAAAAAGGAGGTGAGATGAAGACGCAGTACAGTGTTCTAGTCGATGCAATAAAACAGGAAGTAAATCACTACAAAACTAAAAAAAGATATGAAGAATTATTTGAGCAATCACCGATAGGTGTATGGGAAGAGGATTTTTCTGAGGTTAAAAGAAAAATCGATGAGTTGAAAGAAAAAGGGATAAATGATATCAGAGGTTACTTAGATGATCATCCTGAATTTGTGAATGAGCTTATGAAGGATGTAGAACTCATCTCTGTCAACAAATCTGTATTGGAGATGTACAGAGCAGATTCGTTAGAAGATTTCAAAAAAGGTTTATCAAATATATTAGGCGAAAGTTCCATACCTGCTTTCAAAGATGTTGTGGAAAAGATAGCAAAAAGGGAGACTGAATACAGTACTGATAAAGTAGATAAAAGGCTAGATGGAAAAAATATCAACGTTTTCTTGAAATGGTCCGCATCTGTTGGGTATGAAGACGATTATTCCCGAGTCTTAGTATCTACTGTTGACATCACAGAACGCAAAAGAAAAGAGGAGAGATACAAGAAGTACGTTGATAACTCTCCATATGGTATCTTTGTTGAAGATGAAAATGGCAACTATCTCGAAGTCAATAAAAAAGCATGTGAAATAACTGGTTATTCTGAAGAGGAATTACTCGATATGAACATCAGAGATATGTATGATCAAAAGATACTAGATAAAGTTAAAGATGACTTTGAAACTCTTAAAGATCAAGGAAAGATCAGATTAGAACTTCCGTTTGTAAAAAAGGACGGTAGTGAAGGTATATGGGATGTATCCGCAGTTAATCTTTCTGGAGATAGAAGTTTTTCATTCGTTGAGGATATAACCGAGAGAAAAAAAGTCGAGGAACGAGAAGATATTTTACACTCGTTATTAAGACACGATGTAGCCAATAAAAACAGGGTGGTAGAAGGTTATCTAGATCTTTTAGAAGAGTATGAGCTTCCTGATGAAGCATATGAATTAGTAAAAAACTCTGAAAAAGCCATAAAAAAAAGTCTAAATCTGATCGAAAAAGTCCGGATACTAAGAAAGGCACAGGATGAAAAGATAAAGGAAGTGGACATCTCATCTATAATGAGACGGAGCGTTAGTGAGATGAGATCCAGGTTAGATGAAGCTAGTATAGAACTAGAGAAAAAATTATTATGTAAAGAATGTGTTGTTAAAGGCGGTCCGTTGTTAAGCAATGTTTTTACTAACCTGATAGAAAATTCGATTAGACATTCTGACTGTGATAAACTGAGGGTTAGTACAGAAGAAACAGGGGATGAAGTGATATGTGTTTTCGAGGATGATGGTAAAGGCATACCTTATGAAGAGCAGGACAATATATTTGAAAAAGAATACACAACAGATGAAGAGAGAGGGACCGGCCTGGGTTTATTCTTGGTAAAGATGCTGCTTGATATATATGGGGGAGAAGTAAAAGTTAAAGATTCTGAGCTTGGTGGAGCAAGGTTCGATATTAGATTGAATAGAGCTAATACAAATTAACAATTTGATTTAAACATACTATTATAAATACTATTGAATCCATTATGTTGTTATGAATTCTGAAAGGATAACTGGAGTTGTACCAGACTTAAGAACAGGGATGTTTGGTAACAAATCATTTAGTTTGGTTATAACTGATCGAAGATTGATTTTTGCTCAGATCACCAATGAATTATTGAAGCAGGAAAGAGAGAAAGCAGTTAATGATAATGGTGGTGGATTTATGAGCAAATGGAAAGCATCTATGGGATCACACTATAATTTCCATGAAAGGTATTTCAATATGGATCCTGAGGCTGTACTTCGAGAGAACCCGAACAACTATGAGATAAGACCAGAACAAATACATTCAGTTAAGTTGAACTCAAGTAGAGTATGGTCAAATGATGGTAAACAATCACCAAATAAGATGGTCGTTAAATGGTCTAGGGGTAAGAACAAATACGATTTTCAGAGAGTTAATACTAATGAAGTGAAAAAAGCTCTACAGCCGTTATTGGGAGCAAAAGTAAGTTGATCATCAAAAATAACGTTTTTTTATTTAATATAAGTAATCATGTTCATATGCATCTAAATTAAGACAGATATAGGGCTTATTGAGAAACTCTACGTTACTCAGGAGGTCATCAATAGGCGATAACTTTCCATAGGAATCTTAAATATGTCAGAGTTCTAAAATATTTTACTGACATTGGGCATCGGAGTACGTCATGATTATAATTTATCGAATACTTTTGATTGATTGACATACTCCTCCACCTGAATTATGAGGAATTAAAAATCCTCTGATGACGAGGACGTTATGCTGTCAGAAAAACTCCCCCCACCCCTCCTTAAATTTTTTTATTTTTAATAAGCATACTCACTGAGAAATATGTTTTTAGCAGCAATGCTTGAATATGTTAAAATACACATCAAAAAATCTTTTTATGTCTAAGATAATATTTTTCCGACAACTACTCTTCACACTCACCCAAAAATAAGGATATCTTTTCATCTAGCACTATATTGCAATCTTGATAAGCATCTTGAGTCAT
>CAZEXI010000060.1:0-12640 GCA_964516805.1 uncultured Thermoplasmata archaeon | reverse complement strand
TCTTCCTGACATCGCTTCTGTTGTGTCTGTGTCACTGCCGCTTGGTAACATCATGTACAATGTTGCTGCTAGTACGACTGTTATAGCTACCATCAAAATGGTCGCGATAACAGGCGACACACCTTCTTCTTTTCTTTTTATATTTCTCATAGATTAAGTCCTCCTATAGGCTTTGAAGCCTAAGTAATCACACATAAGAAAATATAGAGTATTTATTTTTTTCCTACTTTTATCTAATATTAATGACAAATAATGACATATAACGTATTATAATAAATAAAATAATTTTTAAAAAAAGGTATTCATTCTTTCTGAGCAGTCACTTCAATGAAGTCATCACATACCATCATGAGCATGTTGTCGATCTCTTCCGACTCCTGCTCTGACACGGACAATATGAAAGTATAACAGTCGTGAGATCTGAGACTGGATATCAATATATGTAAGAACTCAGACAGAATCCTATTATTGTTGTGTATTGCAAGTGAATCTATAGAATCCAATACGACCGTATTCTCATCTGTTGGATATTTCCTCAACAAGTACTCGATCTTCAGCATGATGTTCTCCAACATGGTAGGACTTTCAACGAAAGTGACACTTTCATCCTGCTTGGCCGTTCCCATGGTCATGTAGGAAACAGCATCCACGAAGTGGATGTTATCTCTGCTGATCTCGAATGCATTCAAAACATCGATTATGGTCTTAGAAGATATCGTAGATGTAGTATAGATGACCTGCATGTCTCTATTTCTAGGAAAATTATCAGTCAAAGTTGTTATCACTTCAAAATAGGCATCAACATCCACTTTCAATGCTACTGCTGATCCCTTCTCCAAAGACTCTAATTTTTTAGGTAAATTATTGATATCGACCATCTATTCCATCCCCTCCAGTCCGCCACCTTTCAATAATGGCACCAGCAGAACCCCTACTGATGTTAGGTCAAGGACATACTTTGCCCTAGAGTGGTCCGTACCTCTCATCTTAACGACCTGTAAAGTCCTCAGCAGATCTCCGTGCCTCTCCAGATTTCCCATCAGTACGATTCCATCAGCGATCGCTTCCTCCACACCGTAGAGTGAATATCTAGGTTCTTCAGGTGATATCTCTGATACCAATAAAGAAGTACAACCGTGAGAGGACAACATCTTCATCAACTGTAAGATAAAATCCCTGATCTTCTCTTCGGTCTTAAGTTGAAAACATACGGATGTGATCGAATCTATTACCAACCTTTTGATGTCGTGTTTGACCACTTCTTCTTCTATCCTATCTACTAAAGAATTGATCTCTTTGAAGGAAAATTCACTCTTCTCAAGCAATCCCAGATCATCATAGATATCAGGCATGTCTATAAAATTAAGCTTACCCTTCTCTATCAATGATTCATCGAAGAAGTCGTAAGGAACGATGTTATTGAGCATCTTTTTAGAGGATTCCGTAACAGAAATGAAAAGACAGTTTTCATCTTCAATAGCACCGTGAACCAGAAATTCTAAGCTCAGTGTTGTTTTACCTGTTCCACAACTACCAGTTATGAGAACGGAATTTCCCCTAGGGATACCCCCATTCAAAATCGTATCAAGACCTTCAATACCGGTCACGCATCTTTCTCTTTTCTTGTCCGGTATTATCCTTAGTTTTTTATCAGGCATCTAGACCACTTTCAATCCTATTTTTCGTAATACTTAATCGCTTTTTAATTTTTTGCAGATAGATATAGAACTGCCTTCTATAATACAACAAAGGATTTATATTCTTTCTGGAAATATTGGGAAAGAAAAATAGGGATAATTATGGATTATTTTGGGTCATCTGGAATCAGAGGAGTTATCAGCAAAAAAATAACCCCAGAGCTCTGCTTAAAAGTCGGTAGGGCAGTGGGAAGCGAGTACAAAAACGTCATAATAGGAACTGATCCTAGAGTTACAGCAGATATGGTCAAATCTGCAGTTATATCCGGACTTACAGCCAGTGGAGCAACCGTTAAAGATGCAGGTATGATCCCCACTCCTACTCTAGCCCAATCAGCAGATGAATTTGACTGCGGTGTGATGATCACTGCATCACATAACCCTTCAGAATACAACGGCATCAAGTTGTGGAATCCTGATGGAAGCTCTTTCAATACAGAACAGATGGAAGAGACAGAAAAAAAGATCAGATCCCAACCTGAGCTGTCAAAATGGGATGATGTTGGCGGATTAAGCACATACAGGCATGCTGTCCGTGAACATATCGAAAGGATAAAAGGATTGATCGGGAAAGGATTGGACAGAAAAGTAGTACTGGACTGTGCCAATGGTGCTGGATGTGCTGTTACTCCGTTCCTATTAAGAGAATTAGGATGTGAAGTAATCACTTTAAACTCAAATCCAGATGGTGCTTTCCCAGCCCACGACCCAGAACCGAAGGAAAGTCATCTCAAAGATCTGCAGAAAACCGTTAAGAACACTGATGCCGACATAGGAATAGCACATGATGGTGATGCAGATAGGATGGTAGCTTTCGCGGGAAATGGTGAATATCTCGGTGGCGATAAATTACTGGCACTCTTTGCTAAGCAGTTCAAAGATTCAGTCGTTGTCCCTGTTAACTCATCCATGATAATAGAAGAGATAGTGGATGACGTGGTACGCAGTAAGGTGGGAGATGTGTATGTTGCAGAAGAACTAAAAAAACATGATGCTCAGTTCGGTGGTGAACCTTCAGGGACCTGGATATTCCCAGAGATAAGTTATGCTCCCGACGGAATATATGCTGCAGCATTTTTGATCAAACTGTCTGAGTCCGTGGATCTCACAAAAGAAATAGAAAAACTACCTTCATATCCCAGAAAGAAGGACTCTGTGATCGCGAATAAAAAGAAAGAAATTATGAGCAAACTAGAAGATTTTTACAAAGATTCCTACGAAAGCGAAAGATTGAACTTTGTTGATGGGATTAGGGTAGATTACAAAAAAGGTTGGGCTCTTATCAGGGCTTCTGGTACAGAACCAAAGATAAGAATTACTTCAGAAGCAAAAGATGAGCAAGATCTTAAAAGGATATTTGATGAATCAAAGAAAAATGTTTTAGATATCAAGGAGGAGATATGATGAAAGCTTTCATTTTGGCTGCTGGTAAAGGCACGAGGATGAGACCTTTAACTTCAAAAACGCCTAAACCCTTACTTCCAGTGGCAGGAAAACCGATCTTACAACATACGATAGATGTGTTAGAAAAGAGATTGGACGAGATAATAATACTCGTCGGCTGGCAGGCTAAAAGATTGAAAGATGAATTACATTCAGATGAAGCAAATTTAAAATACGTGAGGCAGGACAGGCTTCTCGGTACAGCAGATGCTATCTATAACGCAAACAAGTACATAGATGGTAACTTTATCTGTATGAACGGAGACGTTATCGTAGATGAAGATACTTTGAATGGATTTATAGATTATTTCAAAGAGGAAAACACCTCAGTCATGGGTTTAGCCGAAGTAGAAAATCCAAGCAGTTTTGGAGTTGTCAAAAAAGAAGGAGATATCGTTAAAGATATAATCGAAAAACCCGAGAAGCCTCCTTCGAATTTAGTCAACGCAGGTCTTTACGGGTTCACTAAAGATATATTCAAAGCGATCGAACAAACTGAAAAATCACCTAGAGGCGAGTACGAGATCACCGATTCTCTAAAGATCTTGATGAACAACTCTAACCTGAAAGGTTTTGATATAGCTCCCAACAAATGGTTCGAACTGAGCAGACCTTGGGACTTACTCTCAACTAACAAATACTTACTAAAAAACGGATTTGTAGAAGAAAAAAGAGAGGGTAAAATAGAAGATGGTGTTCATCTTGAAGGCTTTGTTTATGTGGAAAAGGGAGCACATATCAAACAGGGTGCTTACATCAAAGGTCCAGTATATATAAGCAAAGGTGCTGAAATCGGTCCGAACTGTCTGGTAAGAGCCCATACCTATATCGGTAAGAACTGTAAAGTCGGTAATGCTGTCGAAGTGAAGAACAGTATCATAATGCAGAATACCAATGTTCCACATCATAATTACATAGGTGACAGTGTTCTAGGTAGAGATTGTAACCTGGGCTCTGGAACAAAGGTAGCCAACCTCAGATTGGATGAAAAAAATATCATAGTCACACACAGAGGGGAAAAGATAGACACTGGAAGGAGGAAATTAGGTGTCATAATGGGAGATGATGTTAAAACCGGTATAAACAGCATGATGGATACGGGCACTATAATCGGTGAAGGAACTTTTATAGGTCCAGGTGCATTAGCTAAGGGAGAGATAGGAGAAAACTCAAGGATACAATGAGAATAGCTCAGCTTACTCCATATTTCTATCCTCATCTTGGAGGAGTCGAATCGCACGTGTTGGAGCTCTCTAAACAGTTGAAAAAGAAAGGGCATGAAGTAATAGTTGTTACTACCAAGTTAGAGGGAACTAAAGATAGATCAGTGGTTGAGGGCATACCTGTAAAGAGAGTTGAACCCTTGACGATCAAATTCTCAACTCCCATAATACCCGATCTCAGTAAACATCTGATGGAAGAAGAATTTGATATTCTGCACAGCCATTCACCACCTCCTATCATGTCTTTTTTCGGACTTAGAAATGCTAAAAAAAGGGATATACCCTTCGTATTGACATACCATTGCGACTTGGAAATACCTCATATTTTCGGTCCTTTTATCGTTTCATTGTACAAAAGGACTATCGGGACCTACACAGTTAGCCAGGCAGATAAAATAATAACTACTACCAACACTTACGGAGCAACATCTAGAGTGGTATGGCAGGAAGACGCTGAAGTGATACCAAACGCTGTTGATACCAACCGATTCAACCCTTATAATGATGGAGAATGGGTCAGAGAAAAGCTTGGACTTGGAAACGAAAAGCTGGTGATGTATGTTGGGAGGATAGTTTATCACAAGGGATTAGAATACTTCGTAAGATCTGCAAAATATCTCGGTCCCGATGTAAAACATCTTTTGGTAGGTACTGGTGATTTCAGACCAGAACTAGAGAGGATAATAGAGGAAGAGGGTATCGAAGATAAAGTTGAGTTCGCTGGAAGGGTACCTAACAAAGAGCTACCTGATTACTATGCTGCAGCTGATGTGTGTGTTTTACCATCTGTATCTCGTCTGGAAGCTTTTGGTATAGTTGCTTTGGAAGCAATGGCTTCGGGCACTCCAGTCATAGTCTCAGACATCCCGGGTGTAAGAGAGGTAATAGTTGAGGGTAAACATGGCCTATTATGTGAACCCATGAATTCTCAGGACTTAGCAGGTAAGATAAGAACTATCCTGAGCAACCCTGATTTGGCTGAAAAAATGGGGATAAATGGGAGAGAAAGAGTGGTTAACAAATTTACCTGGGAAAAAGTTGCAGAAGATATTATGGAAGTTTACGAAGGTTTAGTTTAGTTGATTATCTCCAATTCTATCTCATCTCCACTGCTGTTGTAAGCCTTCCAAGACTCAAGGTCGAAAGGTTGACAGACGATTATATGTAATCTGCCGTATCTGCCAAACATCTCTAGATCCTCACTTGAAGGATTACAGCTCGGACCAGGATGACTGTGTACGACCCCTATTATCGAATAGTCTATAGGTAATGAATGAAGTTTTAGTATTGCGCTCATGGGTCCTGATATGGTCCCTGGGACCAATATCAATTCTGATATGACTCCGTCGATCTCTCTCATACCAGCAGCAAATTCGTTAGGATAAGCATCTTTGGAACTCTCCATGATCATATTTAGAGTTCGTCTTCTGATACCTTTTATCTTCTTTCTTTTGAAAAGACTCATTTGAATACCAACTTTTTCTTGATTCTATCGTAAAAATCATTTCCAAAACTAATGAATTTTGCTTTATTTTCTGATAACTTGAAAATCAACTCGTCTTCGTCGTCAACTACGAACTCTTTTTGACCATCTAGAACCATCAAACTTGATTTTCCCTTTTCAGTCAAGTTGACTTTGATATCTTTATCAACGGGTACTACATATGGCTTCGTAGCAAGTTCATACGGCGATATTGGAACTATTACAAAGGCCTCTACTGAAGGGTCAAGTATCGGTCCACCAGCACTCATGGCATAGCAGGTCGAACCAGTCGGTGTGGATATGATAAGTCCATCGGACCGGAATTTGTCTACTTGCTGATCGCCATGGCATATCTCAAAGCCCCTGATCTTAGCTATCTTATTTGTGTGAACAACAGCTTCATTGGTACACTCGCCTACTTTTTCTCCATTGAGAACAACATCGAGTTTGATCCTTTCATCGATATTATAATCATCTTCCTCGATCCTATCGATAGCTTTATCCAGCTCAGATATCTCGACTGCAGTTAAGAAACCAACTGTTCCTGTGTTGACTCCCAGTATCGGCTTATCAGTTTTCTGCAGCAATTTTAGTATAGTCCCGTCCCCTCCGATGCTCATGATAAAATCTACATCCTTAGATAGTAATTCTTTAAGTCCGTAAGTTTTCTTGTTAAAATCTGAACCTAGATTCTCATGATAATATACTTCACCTACCTCTGGATGAAGCTCTAAATTCTTTAAAACGTCTAAATAATCCTCTTTTATTACTGAACCATATACTGCTATATCTATCATTTTATGACCTCCAATATATCCTTGTCATATATTGCAGTTACGTCTTTTCTCTCTGTAGGATCAAGCCTCATGTTCAAAGGATTATTGTTCCTGTCATAAACCTCTCCTCCAGCTTCTCTGAGGATCAGAACCGCTGCAGCAATATCTGTTATCCTTAGACTTCTTTTTTGATCCAGTGTCCAGTGATGATGAAGGTCGAATATGCCATCAGCTACCATGCATATCTCCAAAGCAGCTGAACCTAAAGATCTTGTCCTTCTAGGAATTGATGCTACTTTAGCACTATCTGGATGAGCGTTTTCACCCAGATATACTGAAAATATCCAATCTTCTCTGATCACTGGTTGTAGCTCTCTTTTTCCGCTGAAACTCCCTTTCCCTTTTATTGCACTGTATTCTTTACCAGTGGCTAGATTCCTCACATAACCAACAGATGTACCTGATAGATCATCTTCTGCATAAGCTAATGATATACAGTAGAACGGTATATCCAAAATAGCGTTCCTTGTACCATCTATCGGATCTATCACGATGGTCCCCTCTTTCTCACCATCTATTATACCTTCTTCCTCACTTAAAATACTATAATCAGAATTGTTCTGCAGAAATCGTATTGCTGTTTCCTCAGCCTGTTTGTCTATCCATTTAGTCGGTGTGCCATCTGCACCCATACCCATGTCTTCTTGGAATCTACCTTTATCATACGTTTTTATCTCTCTTTGAACCTGATCCGCACATTCTTTGAACAGTGATAATATCTCTTCGCTCATCGTAAAAATATAGGAAAGGAAGTTTAATAAATGTTTTAGTCATCCCTCTTTTCTTCTTTCAACCAAACTGTCCTTTGTGGGAACGGTATGGTTATGCCTTCCTCTTTGAACCTTCTGTTTATCCTGTCCCTTACTTCACTAGCCACTTCCCACTGCTTCATATAATCATCGACCCAGAAACGAACTGAAAAATTAAGACTAGATTCACCGAACTCCTTGAAACGAACAATGGACGGGAACTCTTCCTCATCGACTATATCTTCATGGTTTTTTACTACTTCATTAAGAATATCATTTACTTTTTCAATGTCAGAACCGTAAGCTACCCCCACATCTATACCTACTCTCATCTTTGTATCTGGCTGTACGAGATTTACTATCTTTTGATTTGCAATGTTATTGTTGGGCAGGACTATCAGTTCATGGTCAAATATGCTGTAAAGCTTTGTACTCCTCATACCTACACTTTCTACACGGCAATATTCACCTGATTCCAATAGGATGACATCACCCATAGTAAACGGTCTATCTAGTAAAAGATGCATGCCGCTGAAAAAATTGGATAATGTATCCTGCGCTGCAAATGCGATAACTAAACCAGCTACACCAGCACCGGCTAATAGTGCTGTAATATCGAAACCTACTACTTTCATAGCTATTATTAGGCCACCTACTATTATCATTATCGCTCCTATTTTCTCAAAAACAGGTCTAAGCACATTGGCGAAAGTGTCTCCTAATTTTCTCTCAGATATTTCATTTAGTACTCCATCAAATATCTTGTAAACAACATATATACCTATAAATATGACGATGAGAGAATAAATCTGAAAAATGGATGCTCGTAACCCGACCTTGATATTCAACCTCATTACAGAATGTATTATACCATAAAGCAGTACTAGCACCATTATCGGTTTCCGAATCATTTCTACTATCAGATCGTCCAATCGAGTTTCGGTTTTCTTCGCCAAAGTATGAATGACCGGACTAATCAACCATGATATGATCAAAGCTATCAGGGCCCAAATACCAATATTGATGATAAAAGCACCTATCGGGTTATCTAGAGGTTCAGGTAATGGATTTTCAAAACCTCCTACGAGCTTATTCGCATCTTCTTCTGGAGCTATCCCTTTTATATCGACAACGACTGTCTTGTTGACCTCTAGTTTTTCAGTGCTGTTCAACTCTCTAAACGTAAATTTTACTTTGGCCTCCCTTGATTTTTTTTCAGGATACTCAGGCACTTGAAAATTTAGGCTCACGATCTTATAGGGTTGATCTTCAGCTAAAACAAAATAATTTGGTGATACACTTTTATCCCAACCTTTGAAACCAGAAACATCAACAACCACGTTGTAATCTTTAGATGAATTTTTATAAACAGTCCAGTTAAATCTTCCTCTCTCACCCATTCCTATTTCTTTGGTATAATCGTCATCCTCCCCGATATGTGGCTTTTGTGCATCTGCAGGAACTGTTATTAAAAAACTACCTATAATTAAGAATAAGAACAGTAAAACCGGCAGTGCTTTATTCACTCTCATATCGATTAAATATAAATGATTGATTAATAAAGTTAACTAATGATAGCCCAATCCGATTCCTACATATTCTATGTCTTCATCGAGTTCTTTATGATCCAGTAATCTTCTAGCATCGATTATGAGCTTATTTTTCATCGGTTCGAAGTCGTTACTTTTTAACTTTTTGAATTCAGGCCAGTCATTCTGTATAATACAAGCATCAGAATCTCTTAATGCATCTTCGATGCTATCAGCAAATTCCATATCATCAACAAGCTCAGAAAAATTGTCCGCGGCTTCTGGGTCGTATCCAACTACTCTAGCTCCCTTTTCTATCAGTTCTTTCACGATAGGAAGTGCCCTGGTCTCTCTTATATCGTCTGTTCCTCCTTTGAAAGCAAGTCCTAAAACTGATATCCGTTTACCCTCTAAGCCATCCATCTTGTTATCGAGGAGTTCGACTGTGTGTATGGGTTGAGTCTTGTTCACATCCAATACTGCTTTCAATATCTTAGAGTCCACATCGTGTTTTTCTGCTTGATCTAAAATAGCTTTAACATCTTTTGGGAAACAGCTTCCTCCGAATCCACATCCAGCGTTGAGGAAATCTCGATTTATCCTGTGGTCAAGGCCTACACCATCCATCACATCATATACATCGACTCCTATCTTTTCAGCGAGTCGAGACATCTCATTGGCAAAAGATATCTTTGTGGCTAATAATGCATTCGAGGTGTATTTTATCATCTCTGCAGTTCTGATGTTAGATTTTAATTTTGGTGCATCAAAATCTTTGTAGCAGTTCTTTATCGCTTTAATGCTTCTTTCATCCCAACCACCGATTACTATCCTATCTGGTTCTAAGAAATCGTTCAACGCGATACCTTCTCTTAAGAATTCTGGGTTCATTCCCAGACCAAAATCATCTCCCACTTTTTTACCGCTTTTTTCCAAGATCGGCAGTACTTTCTGATCAGTGGTTCCAGGTACTACTGTGCTTTTCACACATATTACATGATAATCTTCCTTTTTCTTCAGGGCCTTTTCTATATCCTCAGCTGCCTGTTCTATCCCTGAGATATCTATACTTCCATCTTCTCTAGAAGGGGTCCCTACACATATGAAAGTGATATCTGTATCTTTGACTGCTTTGACTGTATCAGTAGTCGCACTCAATTTTTTGTTCTCAACTACCTCTTTTAGAAGTTCATCTAGACCCTTTTCATATATCGGTGGCTTTCCCTCGTTGATCATGTTAACTTTCTCTTCTACTATATCGACACAAGTAACATCATGACCTTTACTGGCAAATCCTACCCCGCTCACTAGACCTACGTACCCGGTTCCTATGATACTGATTTTCATGGGACCGGATGGAGCAACTGTTTCATAACTTTTTTGATTTTAGCTATGGTAAAATAATGAAAAGAATGTCTCTGAGATCGTTCAATGTGAACATTCCTAATAAAAAAAGTATCAGGTAAACTATTATGATTACGATAACTGAAACAATCACGATCCTTATAAGGTAAAGAATCTTGTCTCCATATTCTCCTTTACCAATCACATATAATATGCCTGCTGAAATCATGATTAAAGCAATTACTATCGTTACCAATCCGCAGATACTCATCACTAATAGATTTTATTTGGGTTAATTAGATTTTTCCTACGTGACAGCGGTTTACCACAATATTAAATATTATCAAATAATTCTCTTAACGAAGTGAGACGATGAAAGGAATTGACGAACTTGTTGAGAGGGCTATGAAATATAAAGAAAAAGGTCTTAAAGATAAAGAAATAGCCACAGAACTTAATGTTTCACCCGATACAGTTACATGGCTCTTAACACGTAATGTGAAAGAAGAACAACCTCCGGTTGATGTGAAGATAGGTTGGAGATCGATAGGTGTTTTTGGAGGAAGGATTGGTCTTCTTTCAGGTTTGATGTCAGATGTTATTTTTGAAGAAATCAATAGAATGAATATTGACGTTGATACCATCGTTGGTGTTGCTATCAACGGTATACCACCGGCGGTCCTCATATCAGAACAGGTAGAAAGAGAGTTAGCTATCTATAGACCACCACAGGACAAAAGGAATAAAGGTGGGGGTACCATGTCATCCAACTATGCAGGAGTAGACGGTAAAAAAGTGGTTATAGTGGACGATGTGATCAGTACCGGTGAAACCATGGAAGGTGCGATCAAAGATCTAGAAGAAGAAGGTGCTGAAGTCGTGCTTTGTATGGTAACAGTCAATAAAGACGGTAGAGACGAAGTGCTCGGTGTCCCATTACGTGGACTGATACGAGCAAGGATGATCGGATGATGGGATTTCTATGCATTGGGCTGATGTTGAAGCAAATAATGTAGGTCAAAGTCCACTAGTAGCAACAGGTGTAGCGCCTTCAGGTCCTATTCATCTAGGTGGTTTGAGAGAACTTTTGACAGGAGAAGCTATAGCTAGAGCATCTGATGATGGATCACTTATTTTGATAGTCGATTCCATGGATCCTCTTAGGAAAGTGTATCCGTTTTTGGACGATTCTTATGAAGAACATATAGGAAAACCTTTGAGTGAAGTACCGTGTCCGTGTGGTGAACATTCTGATTATTCTGAACATTATTTGGAAAGATTTTTAGAAACTTTGGAAGAATTAGAAGTCGATCTTGAGATCCGATACGCCCACAAGATGTACGCAGAAGGTGAGTACGAAGAAGCTACTAGAAAGATAATCGATCGCAGAGATGAAGTTGCTGAGATAATCGAAGGTCATACCGGTAGAGAGCTGGAAGATGATTGGTATCCATACAATCCGATCTGTTCAGAATGTGGTACCATCGGTGATTCAGAGGTAGTCGGTTTCGAAGATCCGTACGTTCTGTACGAATGTGAATGCGGCCATGAAGGTAAAGCAGATATCAGAACAGATGATGGAAAATTACCGTGGAGATGTGACTGGCCTGCAAGATGGTGGATCTTAGGTATAGACTGTGAACCATTCGGTAAAGATCATGCAGCATCCGGCGGTTCTTGGGATACTGGAAAAGATATCATCGAGGATGTTTTAGAAACAGATGCTCCCCATCCGGTTGTGTATGAATGGATCCAATTGAAAGGTCAGGGACCGATGTCCTCGTCTTCTGGAGTATCTATCAATGCAGAGGAGATGATAGATATGGTCGGACCAGAGGTAGTTAGATTCCTGATATTGAGACCTAAACCATCAAGTCATATCGATTTCGACCCGGGATTGGGTATATTGGACCTGGTGGATGATTACGATGATCACGAGGACGAATTCTTCAATGGAGAAGATGAAGATAAAAAAAGGGTTTACGAATTATCTCAAGTAGAAGACGTACCCGAAGAACAGCCTGAAAGGGTGCCCTACAGGCATCTTGTGAATCTGGTACAGATCTACGAAACTCCAGATAGGATCTGGGAAGTAGTAAGAAATTTAGGACAGATCAAGGATGATAGTGAAGAGAACTACGAGAGGTTAGAAGCTAGAGTAGAAAACGTGAAGTACTGGCTGGATGAATTCGCTCCAGACATGGTCAAGTTCTCTATAAAAGAAGAATTACCGGATATAGAATTGAGTGAAGATGAGGTCGAGTTCCTAGGAGCATACTTGGAAGGTATAGATGAGAAAGATTGGTCATCAGAAGACCTGCATCAGCTCGTTCACG
>CAZEXI010000059.1:8010-12679 GCA_964516805.1 uncultured Thermoplasmata archaeon | reverse complement strand
ATCGATTCTGCATCTGGAACTGCTATATTTGTAGAAGACGGTTATTATGATGAAAATTTAATTGTTGATAAGGGTGTTACATTATACGGAATGAACGAACCGACTATCAATGGTCGAGTAAGTTTATCAGCTAGTGGTGCAGTTTTTGAAGGTTTTGATGTTTCTCCACCTCCTGCTACAGAGAACGCAAACGCAGAAGCAATTATCATCCAAAATGGTGCAGATCAAGTCACAATCAAAAATAATATAGTAAGAGATTTCAGTGAAGATGGCATCCCAACATGGGAAGGTATTGATGGTATCGTCGCTTTTGGGGGATACCAAAACGATGCCATAGAAAATCTAGAGATCTCTGGGAATTCAATCAAGAACCTTGAGGGTAGGAACACTGATGGAGGAGCTGCTGGAATAAGTATTCAAGGTAATGTTAAAGGAGCTACAGTTGAAGGAAATGAAGTTACTAACATTGGTATGGAGAATACTGCTTGGGCATTTGGCATTACTGTAAGAAGTACCGACAATCATGATGTTACTCCAAAGAATATCGATGTTAAAGAGAATACAGTTAGCACGATACTCTCTGATCCGAGTACAGATACTGTTGGAGTTGGACTTGGTCTTGAAACTGATGATGTTAGTGAGGTTGAATTTGAGAATAACGACATAAGCAATACAGAATTCTTACTAGAAGATAAAACAGCGACGATGAACCTTAATAAATTCGCTAAGGACAATACACTTGATCGAGGTGCACTGCTAGAAGAAGCAGAATTTAATGGAAAAGATCCTCGTAATGTAATCTTCAACAGCATTCAGGACGCGATTGATGCTGCTGATACAGGTGACGAAATCCTGGTAAAACAAGGAACTTACACAAAAGATTTAACGTTAAATGTAGAGGGACTAACTCTTAAGTCACTCTCAACTCAAGCACCTAAGGTTCAAGGTCAGGTCGTCTTCAAAGCTGACGACGTTACACTTGATGGTTTTGCTGTCGATTTCAGCGAAGATCCAGCACCAATTGATATAGGTAATGTGATAAATCCAACAGTGATCAATAACCAGGTTTCTGGTGGTGCAGGTACAAACGGTATTCAGAGTTATTATGGATCAACAGGTGGTGAAATCATTATAGAAAATAACGAAGTCACCAATGGCCCTATAGGAGTATGGTCGGGCAGTTATGCACCAGACATCACAATTAAAAATAATGATATAACCGGTGCAGCAAATGAAGGTATATGGTTCTATGGAGGAGACGAAACAATAACAATCAAAGGCAATAGTGTAAACGATGTAGGAACAGACTATGCAGACGTGAAGATAATTCATAAACCATCATCAGTTAACGAGGAAACAAAGCCTGAATTAATATCAGAATCTATTAAGAGCAATAATGTAATCAATAGTGCTTTATTAAAATGGGTGAACCCAGAAATAAGCGTCAGTGACCTTACAATAACAAGTGGAACCGCCAAAGAATTTACTGCTACAGTAACAAATGAAGAGTTAGGTTATGACTCAGTCTATTTTGACTTCACCATAGAAAACATAGATGTCAGTGATATTACTTTGGAATATTATGATGGTTCAAATTGGATAGAGATAACCAACTTAGCCCAGGATGGCAATGATGTAACTGGTCGATTTGGGCCTTCAGGTGGATTCGAAATGCCAGAAGGTTACAACGAAGAGACTCGCTTTAGGGTAACAATACAATCAACAGGAGATTACAATGCTATTATTGACATCTATGACACCGTAGAGAATAAATTGTTGTTTGTACAAGAGAGCATGACTATAACAGTTAACTAATCTAATACTAAGTTGAAAGTAATATTCAATCACACAAAAACCCTTTCCCTTCCCTATCTATTTCAACGACCGCGGAAAAACGGGTTCAAGCCCCTGCCTCGTAAAACCCTATCATATGAACCTAATCAAGGAGTGGAATAAGGTGATGAAAATCAACAATAGCATCAAGAATTTAATTTCCCAATACGCACTTTCAATCTTTGTAGGTATAATATCAGTTAACTGCAAACCTGATTTAACAGAATTTAAAGATCATTCAAATAACAAATCTCAAATTCAATTTAATCCGATCTATAGGAGGTCATAGGTCTGATTAAAAATAAGATTATTAAAAAAATAAAAAATATACCTGTCTGGGCTGTAGCCCTGATTTTACTGCTGGGAGCTGTAGTAGGTGCAGGTATCTTCTTTAACGGATCTCCAATCGATTATGATTATACTATTTACATGAGTGATGAAGAGAGGTATCCTAATGGAGAATGGGAGCCCCTATCATTTAATAAAACAGCTAAGATGAATAATGCAGATTTTAGTCATTCTGGAAGCAGTTTGATGTACCATCAATATGTTAAGATCGATAATAAGGGTAATAAAGATCAGACTAAGGTAGTTGCAGAAATAAATGAACCCAAAGACTTTGATAACCAACTGGGTTTCATAGTTTTAGACGGTATAGTTGAACCCGGAGAAGCAGATAAAGAAACAGTCGATAATTGGGGAAATATATCTCAAGAATTTATAGTCGATGCAGATCAAGAAAAAAAATTCACTGTGATCTACGTCCTAAGCTATGATGTACCTGCTAAAAATGATTATCCTGTATTCTGGAGTTTCTATGAAAACACTGACTTCTTTGATGTAGAAATAGATTCAACACAAGAAGGAGATGAGTTCATAGAAGGAGATGATATAGGAGTAGATTACAATATAACAAATGTAGGTTCAGAAACCGGCCTTCAGAACATAACCTTAACAGTATATGATAATGATGGAAACGAGATATATTCAACTAAAGAAAAGAATGTAAGTATCAAAGCTGAAGAATCACAAGATGCTTCACTAATCTGGCCAAGTAATTATGGAGATATTGGGGAATATAAACTCGAAATAAAGAGCGAAGATGATAAAGATACCGTAAATATCACTTTGATAAAAGATACAGATTTCCAGATAGATATCGTCGATCATACCAACGAAACTTGGGAAGGAAACGATGTAACAGTATACTACTCTGTTAAAAATACTGGTGATGTTAAAGGAACTCAAGATATAAATTTCTCCGTTTGCAATGATTCAGAGGTAGTACATGAAGATACTCTCGATAACCTAACACTCAGTCCAAATGAAACCTATCCAGACACCTTCAAATGGCATACTGAAGTAGGTGATGCTGGTGAACATGAACTCAGTGTTACCAGCCAATATGATTCAGATGTAGTAAACGTTACTGTTCTAAAAGAAGCTTACTTCGATGTACATATAACTGATTACAATGAAAAAGTGACTGAAAGTGAAGAAGTTGTTGTCGGATATGAGGTAGAAAATATAGGATATAGAGGAGATACTCAAGATATACTGTTCTTAGTAGAGGATAAACAAGGCGATGTAGTCTCTGCTGGAATTAATAAAGATCTATATCTTAATTCAGAAGAGAACTACACAGGTACCTTCACATGGCAAACTGAAACAGGAGATACAGGTGATTACAACCTAACAGTTTTAAGCAGTGATGATGAAGATATTGTTGAAGTCAGTATATTAGAAGAAGCATTCTATGAGGTCAGTATAAACAAGCCTGATGAAGGAGAAGATTATGTAAAGGGTGATAAATTAACTGTAAATTACACTGTCATAAACACTGGGGATGTTAATGATACTCAAGATATAGACTTGTTGATTGATAGAAAAATAATAAACAGTGAAATTATTACACTTGAAGGAGGAGAATTATACAAAGGTGAATTCAATTGGACAGCACAATCCCCATTCGAAGAACGAAATATCTCGATTCAAACTAGAGATGATCAGGACAATGTGACCGTCAATATCTATGAAGAAGTTACACCACCTAGATGGATTAGAGTAGAGAAAGATAAAATAAATAGAGACTTGACGATAGAATGGGAGAATACTGGAGCTGTAGAGTACAACGTTTACTATTCTGAAGATAGATATGACAATTTCGATAACTGGAAACTTTTAGATACAGTACAAAACACTCAATATACACACCAGAATGCCCTTGGTGGAGAGAATTACTACATAGTAAGATCAGTGCTATCTGGTATAGAAAGCAAGAACTCAACAATGGCCTTCTGTGTAGAGAAATATTTCTATGACGATAGACCAAGACATTATGTTTCTATACCTATGGGATTCGAGGACCGTACCGGAGATGGTGAATTAAGAGCAAGTGACCTAGTCAAATCGATAGAAGGTGACATTGTATCAAGCAATAACATCTCCGATGTAGTGAAATGGAATAGTTCACTCCGAGGATATGATAAGATATTCTCATACGATGCCTTAACTGGTGAATGGACCGGAGATGATTTCGTTATAGAACCAGGTGATGGTATCGGGTTATCCGTGGAGAGTAACTTCACCTGGAATGTAAACGCAACAGATACAGATAATGAGATATATTATGGAGCTCAGCGTCCAAGACATTATACTTCTATACCTTACACATTGAAAGATTATACAGAGGACGGAAAACTTACTGCGAGGGACCTAGTCAAATCTATAGAGGGTGACATTGTATCAAGCAATAACATCTCTGATGTAGTGAAATGGAACAGTTCACTCCGAGGATATGATAAGATATTCTCATACGATGCCTTAACTGGTGAAT
>CAZEXI010000059.1:0-7910 GCA_964516805.1 uncultured Thermoplasmata archaeon | reverse complement strand
TAGAACCAGGTGATGGTATCGGGTTATCCGTGGAGAGTAACTTCACCTGGAATGTTGAACTTATCACGCCTGATAGAAATGGATCACAATTGACCTCTACGTTAGATATGAAACTATCATCAACACTATCAGACAGCAATTCTAACAAAGGTATCAAAAGTTCAATTCCCGATGATCATAAAGAGTATGGCCAAAATCTAGTTCTGCTTAATGAAAAATATAAGAATAGATACGATCACATCATTTATTGTGATTTTTTCATTTCAAATATCAAACTTGTTAGAGAAAAACTTGGTGTATCTTATTTCGGAGGTGAGGAATATGTTTGTTGACAACATCAATGCTAAACAAAAAGATGAAAGACAAATGTTTTTAGATTTTAGAGAGAAAGGCACCGTTAAGAGAACAATAAAATTATTCACTTTATTGGTAGTATTCATTCTAACGATATCATTTATTCCAGGAGCATTATTGTCAAATAACCTGAATGCTACAACAGGTGCTCATGAACTAAAAGGTTATTTCATCGAAAGCTATGATGGAAAAGCAAAATTCTATGATGGAAATAATTACTATGGAAATGTTACTACTGTAGAACTGCAGGATCCAGATAATATAGCTATTAATGACTGTATGGGAGCATACTGGAACGAACAAAATGACTACGGAGACTTTTCATGGGATGCTGATTATAATCCCGGGGGATGGAGTCAAGGAGCACCAGATCTTGGAAATGAAATATACTTTATTAATGAAGTCCCTGCAAGTGAGATCAATGGTAATACATCATATGTTTGGTCAGCAATAAGAGAAGTAAATGGAGATTATGTAGCAGACCCTAGGTGGTCTATGATTGGGCAGTATGAACCCATTCCAAAACCAGAGTTAGAAAACAACGGTACTGATTGGATAAAGATAGGAGTGGAATCGCCTGATTACACAGATTGGGATGAAGAAAAAGGGGTTTCTCCAGGAAATGGAACATATGAAGAATTTGTAAGTTACTCAGTATTCATAAAAGGTGGAGGCTACAATGGATGGACATTTGTAGGTAATACAAACCATGTTTCTGAAAGTGATTATGATGGTCAATATGATGATCCTATAAAACCATGGAATGAATCGATCGATCCAAAAACGGTTACAACAGGATTCAATACTTTCAACGCTACTGGACTCAAACCCGGAAAACAATACGAGTTTAAAGTTAGGATGAATATCGGTGATGGACTATTTGGTGGTTATAATGGTGGATATGACAACGCTTACACTACATGGGGATCAGGAGATTCAATGAATATCAATACTAAAAAAGAACACCTATTGAATTTAAATGCTGAAAATGGTGGTACGACTCAACCTTCTCCAGGAACACACATTTACACTAAAGGTACAGAAGTGACTATTGAAGCTACCCCTGATCAGGGTTATTTCTTTGAGAGATGGATAGGAGATTATCCAACGGGATGTCAAAAAGAAAAGAGTATAAATGTGATCATGGATGAAAACAAATCTTTAACTGCTGATTTCACTGAAAAAGCTTTCTTCAATGTAACCATAGATGGATATGATAAAGAGATAGTAGAAGGAGAAGATATACAGATCAACTATACAGTAAAAAATACTGGAGGAGTTGAAGACACTCAAGACATTAAATTTGAAGTTTACTCAAAAGAAACAGGAAATCCAATCACAGGTTCCTTTAAAACCGATCCAGATGTAACTATTGGTCCAGACGATACACAATCCGGTATTTTTAACTGGTCTACGGGAGATAGCAGCGCAGGAGATTATTATTTCAAGATATGGTCTGGAAATGACACAGAAAATAGAAATTTTGCTGTATTAGATAAGTATAATCTAATTGTTGAAGCACCAACAGGCAAGGGGAACATATCGGTAGATGGGAATTATATCACCTCTTATCCGTATCAACAAAGCTTTTTAGAGGGTGAATTGGTTGATCTTGAAGCCTTTGCTGACAGTGGCTATAATTTTGATGAATGGTCTGGAGATAACAGTACCATCGGTGATAACACATCCAATAAAACTACGATAGAGATGTTTGATAACTACACTATCCAGGCCCAATTTGACATCAATACTTACACACTAAATATTTCATCCAAGATAGGTGGAAATGTGACCATACCAGGTAGGGGCCAATACCAATTCAATCACGGAGAAATTGTTGATCTTGAATGCAAAGCTGAAGAAGGTTATCATTTTGTTGAATGGTCTGGTGATAATGGAACTATTATGAATACTTCAGATAATTCTACATCCATTGAGATATTAGATGATTATTCAATCACTGCTGAATTTGAGATCAATACTTATTCATTAGAAATATCATCTTCTTCTGGAGGTAGTGTAAATAGACCAGGTGAAGGGATATTCCACTATAATCATGGAAAAATTATAGATCTAGAAGCAGTTTCTAAAAAAGGGTATCATTTTATAGAATGGTCTGGAGATAATGCCACTATAGATGATACCTCAGCTAACCAAACAACAATAAAGATGTTAAACGATTATTCAATAGATGCTGTATTTAATATCTCTAGTTACACTCTTAACATAACCTCTGAAAATGGAGGTGCAGTAAATACTCCGGGAGAAGGTTCTTTTGATTATGAATATGGTTCTATTATTGAATTAGAGGCCTTAGCTGATTATGGATATCACTTTGTTAGATGGTCAGGCGATAATATATCTATAGGAAATATTACATCTAATAAAACTTCTATCAAAATATTAAGCGATTACTCTATTACTGCTGAATTCAGTATCAACACATATACTTTAGATATATCGTCTTCCTCCGGAGGATATGTTCATCTACCTGGTGAAGGAACACATCATTATGAGCATGGGGATATTGTCAATCTAGAAGCAGTATCCTCTGAAGGTTATCACTTTTTTGAGTGGACAGGAGATAATAGTACTATCTCAAATACAAAAGATAATTCTACTTCCATAGAAATGCTAGACGATCATACAATCACTGCAATGTTTAATATCAATTCATACACCTTGACCATATCATCATCACAGGGTGGAAATGTGGTCAAACCAGGCGAAGGTACACATCAGTATGATCATGGTTCCATTGTTGATATCGAAGGATTAGCAAATGAAGGTTATCACTTTGTTAGGTGGGCAGGGGATAATGAAACGATAACTGACACTACATCTAATAAAACAACCATAGAGATGCTAGATGATTATTCGATCAATGCTGGATTCAGTATCAATACTTATACACTAAATATTTCTTCTACTAAAGGGGGAGATGTGACTTTACCAGGAGAAGGGACATATCAATACAGTCATGGCACTGCTGTAGATATTGAAGCAATTGCAGACCAAGGTCGTTCATTCGTTGAATGGACCGGTGATAATAATACTGTAGCTGATACTTCGTCTAATTTAACTACCATCGAGATGTTAAATGATTATACCATAATAGCTGAGTTCAACGTTAGAACTTACGAACTAACTATCGATTCCACAACAGGTGGTACTGTAATTAAACCGGGAGAAACAACTTATACATTTGATCACGGTAAAATAGTTAATATCGAAGCCAATGCAGACCAAGGATATAATTTTGTAGAATGGACTGGCGATAATGATACTATAGCTGATACCACAGATAATTCCACCACAATTGATATGTTAGATAACTATACAATAACTGCTAAATTCAGTGTCAATACCTACTCTTTAGAAATATCATCTTCCACTGGAGGTAATGTAACTTTACCAGGGGAAGGTACACATCAGTACGAACATGGTACTTTAGTTAACCTCAAAGGAATACCAGAGAATGGATATCACTTCGTAAGGTGGATAGGTGATAACAATTCGATTAAAAATACAAAAGATAATTCTACCACCATAGAAATGCTTGACGATTATACAATAACTGCTCTTTTCAATGTAAATTCATACACATTGACCATCTCATCAACATCGGGTGGAAATGTAGTTAAACCAGGGGAAGGTACACATCAATATGAACATGGAACAATTGTTGATCTTGAAGCTATTGCTCAAAAGGGATATCATTTCAATTTATGGGGTGGAGATAACGGAACGATAACTGAGGATAGATCTAATAAAACTACAATAGAAATGTTTGATGATTATTCGATCATTGCTAAATTTGATATCAATACTTATACTTTAGACATATCATCTACAGAAGGTGGAAATGTTATTGAACCGGGTGAGGATGTATATCAATATGAACATGGAACTACCATCGATTTAGAGGTTGTCTCTTCTATGGGTTATCATTTTGTAAGATGGTCTGGAGATAACAGTTCAATTTCTGATACTGTAGCAAATTCTACCACTATAGAGATGTTAAATGACTACTCTATCACTGCTGAATTTAGAATCAATACTTACACACTTGATATATCATCTACTAAAGGCGGGAATGTTGCTGAACCAGGAGAAGGGACATATCAATACAATCATGGCACTTCTGTAGATATTGAAGCAATTGCAGACCAAGGTCGTTCATTCGTTGAATGGACCGGTGATAATAATACTGTAGCTGATACTTCGTCTAATTTAACTACCATCGAGATGTTAAATGATTATACCATAATAGCTGAGTTCAACGTTAGAACTTACGAACTAACTATCGATTCCACAACAGGCGGTACTGTAATTCAACCGGAAGAAACAACATATTCTTTTAATCATGGTAAAACAGTTAATATCGAAGCGTTAGCTTACCAAGGATTTCATTTTGTAGAATGGATCGGTGATAATCTAACAATCGCTAATACTAAAAGAAACCAGACTACAATAGAAATCTTAGATGATTATTCGATCACCGCTAAATTTGATATCAATACTTACAGCTTAAATATAATCTCAAGTGACAATGGTAGTGTTGTTGATCCGGGTGAAGGAGAATATCGATATGAACATGGTACTAAAGTAGATATAGAAGCAGTATCTGATAATGGATATCACTTTAACCGATGGAGTGGTGATATACAAACAATTGCTAACAAGAATTCAAACAAAACACAGATAGAGTTACTATCTGAATGTACAATTACCGCAGAATTTGGAATAAATACTTACACACTAGAAATATCTTCTTCAAAAGGTGGTAACGTCACACTGCCTGGGGAAGGATCGTACAATTATGAATACGGTTCTGTAGTCGATCTCAAAGCTGTTGCAGATCACGATTATATATTCAACAGATGGACAGGAGATGTAAGCCAAATAGAAAACACTCAAAAAAATGTCACCACTATAAATATCAAAAATAATTATTCTATAGCAGCTAATTTCCTAAAAGTACCCACTTTCGAAATACAGGGATTAGATGTTAGTCCTGTTGAACTTTATTATGAATATGACACACTGACAATTGAAGTCGATATTCATAATCATGGAGATTTAGAAGGTAACCATACCATAAAAATTGAAATAGATAATAAGACTATTGGAAATGAAACTGTCACTGTTCCACCTAGAGATGATGTAAAAGTTGAGATAGATTATACCCCCGTAAAAAAAGACTTAGGTTCAAAAACTATTACAGTAGATGATCAACATGATCATGCCTTAAGCAAAAATGTAAGAATATTTGAACATCCTAAAGTTTTGACAAAATCAATTGATGAAGATATCAATAGCGCTAATTTATTTGGTAATTTAACACAAATTGGTTTGGAAGACAATATTACAGCATACTTCTTATATAGAGAAAAAGGAAATTCAAATTGGAAAAAGAGTCAGAACCGGACAATATCCAAAGAGAACTCCTATAATATACAAGTGGATGATCTAAAAAGCAATACCACTTATGAATATAAAGCAATTATAAAATGGGATAGTAGAAAATCGACTGGCAAGAATGAAATATTTAAAACATTAAAGAAACCTTTCTTTGATGTTTACATTACAAACACAGCAGAATTTGATAGCTGTGTAGAAGGAGAAACAGTCAATATCAACTACACTGTTACTAACATAGGAGATTCTTCTGATACACAAGATATTAAGTTCTACGTAGGTGACAAATTATTAGATATCAAAGAGAATGTAACTATTGAAGGAGGTAAGATACATTCAGATTCATTCAACTGGACAGCAGAATCTCCTGGCGGTAGTAAAAACATCACTGTAGAAACTGAGGATGATTTATATCAACCAAAAGTTACAGTTTTAAGAAATTCTTTCTTCGAAGTAGAGATAAATAAACCTACGGGAGGAGAATTTGTTGAAAGTAATAATATAGATGTAAATTACACTGTCACCAACATAGGTGATGTAAAGGATACACAAAATATCGAATACTTTGTTGACGGGAAATTGATTGCTACAGAAGAAAATGTCACCATCGGTAGCGGTGAAAACTATTCGGGTTCATTCACTTGGTCAGTAGATGAACCATATGGTGATAGGGAACTCAAAATCCAAACTGAAGATAATTATGATGATTTAGTTATCACAGCTTTGCAGGATGCATTCCTCAGTGTTGAAATTAAATCTCCAACTGAAGATATGAAATTTGAAGAAGGAGAAAACGTAACAGTAGATTATACAGTAACTAATATTGGTGATATTTCTGATACTCAGGATATAAATCTCTATGTTGATGATGAATTGGTCAAAATCAATAAAAATGTAACACTAGAAGGCAATAACTTCTATTTAGATTCGTTTACTTGGACTACTAAATCTCCAGGAAGCTTAACATTGAAAGTAGGAACTGAAGATGATTCCTATGAAGTAAACTTAACTGTAAAAGAAGCTCCTCCTGAACCTGAACCACCATATTTTGATATTAATATAATTAACTTTGACGATGAGATCAAGGAAGGAGAAACACTCAATGTAAAATATAATGTAACGAATACAGGTGATAAAGATGCTACCTGCGATTTAGAGTTCGTAGTTTATGAGATGGATAATGAAGTAAAATCGATGATAATTAGCAAAGAAAATGTATTAGCTTTAGATGAAAACAATCTAATCCACAATGATTCTGAGGAGATCACTCTTGATGGCGGTGAAAATTATGAAAGTGAATTCTCATGGACCGCTAATAATCCTGGAACATACAAAATTATATTTGATAGTGAGGAGGATGAAGATAATATTGATACTCCAGAACCCATCATTGTTGAGGTAGAAGAAAAAGGAACTTCCTGGTGGTGGTTATTATTAATTCTATTGATATTACTGATCGCAGCAATTCTCGCAGTTCTTTTAATTAGAGAAAACGATTTTGAAATAAGAATAATTGATAGTAAAATAGAAAGTGATAGCGAAACTCTTTCTGTGGAATACGAAGTCAGTAATCCGGTTAAAAAAGAAAAAACAGAAGACCTGAGTTTTACAGTCTATAATGAAGGTGAGATTATATCTGAGGAAAGTAAAGAGGTCACTCTAGATGGAAAAGAAACATCTAAAAAGAGATTTTTTTATGATTCTGAAGGAACTGGAGAAAGAAAAGTAAAGATTACAGGTAAAAGTGATGGGGATGAAGTTATAATCGATGAAGAAAAAAGTAAAAAAATAAAAAATTCGTTCGAGGAAGTCGAGGAAGAAAAAATAGAATGTCCTCTTTGTATGGCCGAAGTATCTTCTGATGCTAAAGAATGTCCAGAATGTGGTGAACCACTTACAGATATTGAAGAGGAAGAATATGATGAGATTTTTGAAGATCTCTAATCAAAAAAATGTGCAGTAACTCGCTGACGCTCGCTACTTCTTTCAATAACTTTTCTCACTACGCTCGAAAAGTAATTGATTTTTAACAATCAGAGATTGTTCTTATTTTTAATGCCTTTTATTAAGGGCTATCTCCGATAGCCCAACACGTTTTTAGTGCATTTTTTTATCAAAAAAATGCGGGGGAAGGG
>CAZEXI010000058.1:0-13530 GCA_964516805.1 uncultured Thermoplasmata archaeon | reverse complement strand
GTACCTATAGCTACTGTAAATATTATGATGATGAAGACTATCATGTATTCGTTCATGTCAATATCTGTGTATTGATCTACGATTACAGCTGCTACAAATCCTAGGATCGCTATCGTTGCTGATGCTATAAAATGTGCCATCTTGTCGTAGAGAGGGATTATGTAATACCAATCTCTTACAATACCACCTAAATGTAAGAATAATGAAAGAATTATCAAAAAGTTGAGTTCCCAGGGAAGAGTCACCTTAAATCTTCTCTTGATCATCTGAGGGGCGAAAGTCAGAACTGTTGCGAAAGCGCCCCAGAAAACCATCACCCAAAATCCGATGTATGCACTGTAGATGGTCAGAACTACCATCAAGATCTGCATGATATATGATAAATAGATACCGATTTTACGAGTTAACTTACTTTCAGGTATTATCCAGGAATCCATTTTCGAGTTCCTCACTTTTTACCTATTATTTTTTTAGCAGAATCTTCTATCGAGATATCATTTTCCCTGGCATTTTCACGAACCTCACGGATCAGATTCAGGTAAAGTGAATATCCTTCCTTACCTGTCTTCTCTTCGCTAACTGTTCTTGATAGAGCTTTGTAGTATTTTTCATGAGGTCTTTGGTTCTGCAAAGCCTTTTCAACTAATTTTTTACCTTCTTTTTCCATAATGCCTCTACTATTAATAAAGAAAAGAAATATATAAGTTTCCTATGACCTAACAACAGTAAACTATATTTGGGGCGTCTTAATAATCAGGCACACAAACGCAAATTATCCTATCATAATGCTAGTGACGTGGAAAGAATTTCCATTAACACGCAAGTTTCATTTGCGTATGCTCACTCCAACTTGCGAGGGTAGCCAAGCATGGCCAACGGCGATAGACTCAAGATCTATTCCCATAGGGGTCCGAGGGTTCAAATCCCTTCCCTCGCATTCTTTTGATAAAAAAATGCACTAAAAACGTGTTGGGCTATCGGAGATAGCCCTTAATAAAAGGCATTAAAAATAAGAACAATCTCTGATTGTTAAAAATCAATTACTTTTCGAGCGTAGTGAGAAAAGTTATTGAAAGAAGTAGCGAGCGTCAGCGAGTTACTGCGCACTTTTTTGTAAAAAAAACTGCACTAAAAACGTGTCGTCCCGTCCCAAAAATAACTTGTAAATAGACGATTATATAAATCTATGTCTAAGAGATTGAAAGGAAAGAAAGCTCTGATAACAGGTGCTTCTAGAGGCATAGGAAGTGCTATAGCAGAAAAATTTGCTGAAAAGGGTGCAGAGATAGGTATTAATTATCATTCTAGCGATGAAGGAGCAAAAGATATTTTAGAATCAGTCAACAGTCATTCAGAAGGAATACTTCTTAAAGGAGATGTTAGTGATGAAAAAGATTGTAAACGAATCGTGTCGGATTTTGTAGATGAATTCGATGGGCTGGATATTTTAGTAAATAACGCTGGTATTCTGAAGAAGAAAAATCTAGAAGAATCTACTGTTGATATTTTTGATAAAACCATGGGAGTAAATGTAAGAGGACCTTTCATGCTTTCCAAATATTCTTTAGAAAATCTGAAAGATTCTGATACTGGGAGGATAATAAACATGTCCTCTCACTGGGCCTTCAGAGCTTCAGATCAAGCAACTTCTTACGTTGTAAGCAAAACAGCTCTCATCGGTCTAACCAGGGCACTAGCACTTGAACTTGGTCCAAAGGGAATAACAGTCAACGGTATAGCTCCTGGTACAATAGAGACTGATATGATCGCTGATCGATATTCTGAAGAAGAGAAAAGAGAACGTGTCCAAGAAATTCCCCTCAAACGATTAGGAAAACCAGAAGATATAGCAAACACAGCATTGTTCTTGGCTTCAGAAAAAAGTAGTTATGTTAATGGAGAGATCATTGGTGTCAATGGTGGTTTGACCATTCATTAGATATTGTTACAAAAAGGAATTGAATTTACTTCTTTTATCTATAGAATAGATGACAAATATTTTAAGAATTCAAGAACATCATATTGTATGTCACCAAAAGGATATGAGGAAAGTGAAGATAAGATCATTTTTGTCCACGATGATGACAAAGATGCTGACAAAGTTTACGTTGTCGGTAATTTCATGGATTGGACGTCTGAAGATGATGAGTGGGAGATGGAATTTAACAAAGATAAAAATAGATGGGAACTTCTTATTGATAAAAAAATAATTAGCGGCTTAGAAGTGAGTTTTTATGAGTTTACCTTCATCGTCGATGGTGAGTGGTTGGATGCGGACAGAGAATCAGACAATGTGATACACTGTCCCGGTTATGGTTATCGGTATGTGATAAAAAATTTATGAACTATTTTTTAAAATATTTTTTGCAATTTTAAATAATTGTTGTTTACTTTGGTTTATGAGAATAAATAATAAATACTATACATAGAAATACCCTCTCAACAAATAAAACGGTGTTAAGGAAATGGGAAAAAAGTCGATAAGTATCGGGATTGCACTCATCATTTTACTTGCTAATTTTGCAATCTTCAATATAAATGGTAGAGGTGCTGTAAACCATAAAAATCGCTCGATCAAATATTATGATGACGATTTGTTGTACAAAGGTCATAGACTCACACCTGAGGACATAGAGAATATGAAAGATAAATATGGGATAAAAAAGGAGAGCGAAAATTACAACATTCAGATAAATGGATTTGGAACTGGACTCTCTCCCCCAACTGAGGAATATTGGGAAAATAAAGAAGGTGAGATCGTTCTAAATGAGGCTGTGTCGCCAACATCTACACCTACTTCCTATGATATTTCCACTCAATCTTATTTCCCTGAGATAAGGAGCCAGGGAGGACAGGGCTCGTGTGCTGCCTGGGCTATGACTTATTATACTTATGGATATCTCGAGGCTAAAGACAATGGTTGGACAGAAGCTAGTCAGGGAAATAATGATCAATTACTCAATCCTGGATGGACGTACAACAGGGTTAATGGGGGGAAGGATAGTGGCTCATTCATGGGTGTAAATGGTAATATCATCGTTCAGTGGGGAGTTTCTACCTGGTCAAAGGACCCATATGATGATAATGATCTAACGTCATGGGGGAACGATTATGCATTCAGAGAAGCACCCTTACACCGTGCAGAGAGTGTTCATAACATAAATTATGAAGGAGATACCACTGTTAATACAGTAAAAAATCTTCTATCATCAGACATACCAGTCACCTTTGCCATGGATGCGAATGCGTATGATTTTTCTGATAATTATGTGATGAGTACAGGTGAATATGATGGAAACAGCCTTAATCACGCACAAACTTTTGTTGGTTATGACGATTCTATAAATGAAGATGGAGAAACTGGTGCTTTCAAGGTTGCTAATTCATGGGGAAAAAATTGGGGTGATAATGGATATTACTGGATAACATATGAGACCTTTAAAGAGATGGGCAGCAGTCTAGGCCTATATCTTACCTATATTCAAGACAAACCAGATTATGATCCTAGTCTATTAGGTGTATGGCATTTCAATTCAAAACCTACAAGAGATTCTACAATTGAATTGGGAATTGGACAACCTGGAAGTCCTTTAGATAAAAGAACACCTTATTTTGCTACTGACAGTGATACAGGGTATCCCGATTTTCTTTCTTTAGACCTATCTGAATTTAAAGATGAGTATGATTCTGGAACAAAAGATTTCTACATAGATTTAGGAACGAGTCAATCCAACGGTGCTCTGACCGGTTTTAAATTAGAATCATACGAAAATGGATACATTGCAGGAAACCCAACAAGAATATCAAATCAGGCTCTAAACTTACCTAAAAATACTCCGTGCACAGCCACAAATACATTTACAGACCACAGTCACATCTCGTTAAGCGAGGGAGTCGATAATCCAGGTTTTGACTTTAACACAAATGGTCCCTCAGGTTGGACTGGAGTAAATCATGAATATAACAATGATTCAGATTCTATTCAAAGCGGTGATATAGGCAATAGTTTTTCTTCTGTAATCACAACAGAAATAACTGGTGAAACTAAATTGAGTTTTGATTGGAAAGTGAGTTCAAGCAGTTATGATGAATTGAGATTTTATATTGATGGTTCTATCAAGAGTAAGATAAGTGGAGCTAAAGATTGGACAACAGAATCATTCAGTCTTTCTTCAGGTGCTCACAATATTAAATGGGAGTACAAAAAAGATACTACAATATCACAGAACGCAGATTGTGGATGGTTGGATAATATACGATTGGAAGGAAGTAATTTACCGCCCAAATCACCACAAAATCCCTCTCCATCTGATGGAAAAACTGGTCTTGGTACTGATCCCACTTTAAAAGTGGATGTATCTGACCCTGATGGAGATACTATGGACGTATCATTCTATCATGCATCCCTGGATAATCTTATCGCTACTGATTCAAGCGTAGTCAGTGGAGGAACAGCCACAGTGACATGGTCGGGATTGTCTTCTGGAAATAACTATAATTGGTATGCTATCGCTGATGATGGTAGTTCAAGTACGCAATCTTCTACATGGACATTCACAACAGCTAGTGAGAATAATCCTCCAGGTGTACCTAGTGATCCTTCACCTGCAGATGGGACCATGGGTGTAAGCACAGGTCTGTCTTTGAGTGTTTCCGTTTCAGATCCAGATGGAGATACATTGGATGTGACGTTTTATGATGGATCGGATAACAGTATTATCGGTACTGAAACAGATGTAACTAGTGGAGGGAAAGCCTCGGTGACATGGTCAGGTCTATCTGATGATACATCGTATCAATGGTATGTTGTAGCCAATGATAAAAGTTTGAATACGCAATCGTCCACATGGTCGTTCATAACAGCAAGTGCTAACCATGCACCCGATAGTCCGACTAATCCTTCTCCTTCTGATGGATCTACTGGGATAAACACTAATCCCACTCTGAGTGTAGAAGTATATGATCAAGATGAGGATATGTTGGATGTTCATTTTTATAGGAGTACTGATGACAGATTGATAGGGACGGATTCCAGTGTAACTAGCAAGGGAACAGCATCAGTGACATGGTCTGGCTTATCGGAAGGCAATCAGTACAGCTGGTATGCAGTAGTAGATGATAGCAGTCTGTCTACACGATCTAATACTTGGTCTTTCACCACAGCTAGTCATAATGACGCTCCGAATTCACCAAAAAATCCTTCTCCAGTAGATAGTGCTACAGGAGTAAGCACATCACCAACTCTTAGTGTTAAAGTCTCAGATCCAGATGAGGATATCATGGATATTACTTTTTATGATGCCTCAGATGATAGTGTGATAGGTACAAAATCGGGGGTTAACAGCGATGAATACGTATCGATAATGTGGGGTGATTTATCTAAAGCATCACAGTATCAATGGTATGTTGTTGCTTCCGATGTTAGCAAACAAACTGTATCATCCACATGGACATTCAAAACATATGATGATGTAGCTCCAGAAATTAATATTCTCCATCCGACTGAAAATCAAGAATTTTCGAAAGAAGATCTGACTGTAAAATGGGATGGATCAGATGATGGTTTTGGTATAGCTCACTATGAGGTCAGAACTGATAGTTCTTCTTGGATTGATGTTGGGCTAGATGTACAATATTTTATAACCTCATTATCAATAGGAAATCATACAGTAGATATAAAAGCAGTAGATAACTCAGGAAATACGAACCTGGACTCTGTTTCTTTCTACGTGGATAATCTGCCACCAAAAATTAATGATAATTCACCTCAAGATACTGATGATTATAATTACACTTTCAATGTGTCCATAAGTGATATATCGACTGTATCTTCTGCAAATGTTTATTATTCTTATGAAAATTCAGAGATATATAATATGAGTATGGAGAGGGTTAGCAGCGATTTTTACCAGAAGGAGATAATATTACCATCCAAGCCCGTGACTTTGTATTACAGTTTCTCTGCAACAGACAAGTTAGGGAATAGAAATAAGACAGAAGAAAAGACACTGATAATATCCGATGATATACTTCCTAAGATAGAGGATCTTAGTGATGAGGAGGCTGAAACTGGTGAAAGTTTTGCTTTTCTTGCCAACGTTTCAGATAATTTTAAGATCGATACAGTAGAAGTAACCTATTGGACTGATGTTTCAGAAAAAAAAACTAGAGCTATGCTCATAAATGAAGGGAATCAGTATGAGTATAATATAAAAGTACCACTCACAGCTGAATTCCTAAAATATAACATCAGTGCTGTTGATTCTTCAGGTAACTATGAGTCTACAGGCAACAGGATCATAAAAGTGATTGATACATACAGTCCGGTAATAGAAAAGTCAGCTTTACAAACTCCTGAAACAGGCGATATTTACAATCTAACTGTGAATGTTGAAGACAACATCGATGTAAAGTCAGTCACAATAAATTATCATACAGATCAGACCACAATCAATACTGCAACTCTGACAAATAATGAGAATGAGTATTACATCCAAGTCACTGTACCAAATCATGCATCTGTGTTTTATTTTAATATCACAGCTAAAGATGTTTCAGGGAATGTAAACCAAACTGAATTGAATTCTTTAGAAATTATAGATGATGAAAGACCTACTTATGTGGATCACAGTCAATCATATGGGACAACTGGAGATACTTTCACTTTTAATTTTTCTGGAAAGGATAATTTAGCTTTAGCAAACATGTCCCTAAAATATTGGACAGATGTCAGTGAAAAAATTACTAAAAAGGTCAGTGAAGAAAATTTAAGGTTTGATATAGTTCTTCCAAAATCCTCTTCAGAGCTTTATTATAATTTAAGCATCACAGATGAAGAAAAAAACACAGCTTATTCTGGGATAAAAAGAATAGAAGTGGAAGATGATTACAAGCCCAGAATAAAAGAAATATCTGAATCCATACCCTCTACAGGTGAAAACTTTACTTTGTTTTCAAAGGCTAATGATAATATAGGTATAAAATATGTTTTTGTTAATTATTCTGTAAATGAGAGGAAAAGAATTAGAGAAAGACTTGATAAATTCAGGAAAGACAATTATTCTTTAGTCCTTAATATCCCTGAAGACGCAGTAAATATATCATATTCGATTTGTGCTGTCGATGAAAATTTGAATATTAATAAGACTAGAATCAAGTATTTAGATGTTGAAGATACAATATCCCCTGAAGCTTTGATCTCTGGGGAAACCGTGGTGAATCTAGATGAAGGGGTGATGCTTTCTGCAGAACCATCTAATGATAATATAGGTGTAACAGAGTACCGGTGGACATTAGATGGGAAGAATTTTACTGGTAAGAAATTAGCATATAATTTTACTGATATTGGTGTTTTTATGGTAAATTTGACTGTAAATGATGGCTCGGATAATTTTGAAACAGAAGAAATATCTATAGAGGTTAAGGATATCACTAAACCTATTATTGAAATCGGAGAGGATATTAATACGTACATCAATAAAAGTATAGAATTGAAACCGACAAAATCCAGAGATAATCATGTGATCGATGAGTTTGTTTGGAAGTTGTCAAATCAAACATATATGGGAGAAAGTATCAACGTAACTTTCAGTGATCTAGGTAAGTATAAAGCTGAACTCATCGTGAAAGATATTTCCGGAAATTACGCTAAAGAAATGTTGAATATAACTGTAAAACCACTTCCTCCAGGAGATATTGAAGTCGTCGATTTCAGCGTAGATTATAAAAATGAAACTAGTCCAGTCGATTATAACATCACTGCAATAATAGAGAATATTGGCGGTAAAGAAACAGAATGGCAGTTGATTATCGATGACCACGTAATGAAAAATGGTACAATATCACCTGGTGAAGAAATAAAGATATGTTATGATGGAGTTTTCAATGAAACAGGTACACATGTGATAAGTATCGGTGGTGAGGAGAAAACTGTTCAGGTTATTAACGAGGTAGGTTTACAACCTGGTTTTTCGATTTTAATTTTGATTATGATCACAACTCTAGCAGCAGTACTTTTTAAGGTAAAAAGAGATCAATATTAAATCTTAAATAGCTCATCTCACTAGGTATTCTGTAAGGTTTGGGAGTATGAGTGTACTACAGATCAAGGATTTAACAAAAATATACAGCAATATAACTGCTGTAGATTCTCTCAATTTAAGTGTGGAAAAGGGGGAAGTCTTTGGATTTTTAGGTCCGAATGGGGCAGGAAAGACTACCACTATCAAGTCAATGACCGGTATGATCCGCCCCACAAGAGGAGATATTCGTATAGGGGATAAGTGGTTGAGTAAAGATAGGCGTGGGGCGACCATAAATGTTGGATATCTTCCAGAGAATATCAAACTTTATGATAATTTGACTGGAAGAGAGACATTGAACTTTTTTGCAGAAGTTAGGAACGTTGATAACAGTAATATTGATGATTTATTGGGGAAAGTAGACTTGTTGGACGCTGCAGATAGAAAGGTTGGTGAATATTCAAAAGGAATGGCTCAGAGGTTAGCATTCGCACAGAGCTTACTTGGTAATCCGCCTATATTAATATTAGATGAGCCAGCTTCTGGCCTTGACCCAGAGGGAACAGCTGTAGTTAAAGAAGTAGTTAAGAATTATTCTAGAAAAGGAGGGACTGTGTTCTTCTCCTCTCATATACTCCCAAATGTACAAGAGGTTGCAGATAGAGTAGCGATCATAACTAAAGGTAAATTACGGGCCATAGATACAGTGGATAATCTGAGAGATAGGTTAGAACTGCCTGCAAAATTGAACCTAGTAATATCGGATGATATAAAAGAGATATTACATGTTTTAGATGGAAGCGATATAATTAAGGATTTCCATGGTAAAGATAATAAAGTAACTATCACCTGCAGCAGTAGGGATAAAATCAAAGTGATCCATCTACTTGAGGATAAAGGTGTACAGATTATAGATTTTACGACTGAACATGGTGACCTTGAAGATATCTTCTTAAGATATGCAGGAGGTGACCAGTGATGGATGGAAATAGAAAAAAGGCTATTTTTTCTTTGTCGAAAAAAGAGTACATGGATAATGTGAGGAGTAAATGGGTCATTGTACTAAGTATATTATTTGTTGCTTTGATCTTGTTGATTTCAGCTTATGGTGGAACCCAGAGTAGACGGGAAGGAGGTATCAAAGGATTTGAATTCACTATCAATTTTGCCTCATCCATAGTAGTGTTACTCTTATCTATAGTTGCTATAATAATGGGTTATAAAACAATAGTTGATGAGGTTGAATCAAAATCGGTAGGTTTACTTCTAACATCTGAACTGTGCAGAAGAGATGTGATAATAGGTAAATTTTTAGGTCTAGCATCGGTATTAGCCACGTCGATCGTAGCTGGATTAGGTGTAGGAGGAATAGTTATAGGTATTTTATCAGGTTTTCAGAACGTTGCTATTTATGGAAAATTCATAGGTTTATCCATCTTGTTCTCTTTGACATATCTAAGTATATCCATGATGATGTCTGCGATTGTTAATAAAACATCTAGGGCTCTTGCGGGAGGAGTATTTATCTGGATTTTTTTCAACATAGTTTGGGACTTAATCACATTCGGTGTTCTAGCTGCTACTGAAGGTGTACCTACATCAGCAGATTTTACGACTCCAGATTGGTACAGATATGTCACGTCTATAAACCCAAATACATCTTTCAGCTTGGCTTTGAATAATTTATTGGATGAAATATCTCTTCCACCTTTGCTTAACATCTGGACATTTGTAGGTATACTAGTCCTCTGGACAGTGATCCCTATTATTATCGCATTTATGATCTTCAATAGACAAGATTTATAATATAAATTTCCAAAGTAAAGTCACAAGAAAAGAAAAAATTACAGTGAATGGAGAAGAGTACAATACTTATGTTGTTAACACAACAGTCTTCAAGATAGACCAAAAAACAGGTAGGATGGAATTTTCAGAGTACGCAATATTTTATTATTCAGAAAAGGTCAAAAATGCAGTGAGGATCGCTGAATATAACGAAAATGGAAAATTACTTGCTGACCAGAAGTTGATCTCTTACAATGTAACGGAGGTAGATGATATAGATCCTACAGCTGAAGCTGGTGAAGATAGGACTGCAGAAGTGGATGAAGAGATCAATTTTAATGCTTTAGACTCATCAGATAATAAAAAAATTATCAGCTATAGGTGGAATTTCAGCGATGGCAATATAATTACAGGAAAGACAGTCAAGCATGAGTTTAAAGAAGAAGGAACTTACGAAATAAAATTAACAGTAATCGATGACGCAGGTAATACTGACACAGATACTGTTACTGTCGTAGTCAAGAAGAAAGATGATAATGATGACACCTCAGGATTTACAATTCAGGCTTTTGTATTCAGTATCACATTGATGATTATATATGGATGCAAAAAAAACAGAATGAAAAACACTTAAAACCTTTCTTTTAATAATCATATCTAAAAAGATATTGGATAATTTTTTACACAATGTAAAACAGGTTTGGCTAACGGATTTCATAACATATATTTAAGTATATTTTACATACCTAAATACAGATACATCTTTGGTTTAGGGTTTTGTGGATTTTATCATCATATTTATGATATTCTAAAGAGTGTATTTAGACAAAATTCATGATGAAAAAGTATATATTGGACACCTAAGCTGAAAAGGTAGATAGGATGGAAATAAATAGTTCAAAAACTCTGAAAGTGATATCGGTTGCATTGATTTTTGTACTATTGATGTCGATGGCATCTCAAATTACTAGGGCTGCTGATAAAGCAGAGAAGCCCACCTGGAAAAAGGGTGATGATTGGTTTTATTCACTGACTGACGTAAGTAGAGGAAACGCTACAATAAGGTTAGAAGTAGAAAGAACAAAGAAAGTAGAGTTCAAAGTCGATAATAATACCTATGACTGTGTAAGATTTTCAAGAACTTCAAAGAAGGAAGATGCTAATGAATCGGAAACTCAATTTATATATTATAAGAAATCGAATTATGGCGAAATAGCCCGAGAAGTGCCAAGTTATGCTGGCCGCGGTTATTACTTTTACAACGATAGTCTGGAACGATTTAATTACCCATTGAAGGTCGGAAAAGAATGGTCTGTTGTTCGTACGAGATATCACCAAGCTCTGGGAAGTAATACTGGTGAGGAGATATCACAAGTGAATTTCCAAAGTGAAGTCACAAGAAAGGAAAAAATTACAGTGAATGGAGAAGAGTACAATACTTATGTTGTTAACACAACAGTCTTCAAGATAGACCAAAAAACAGGTAGGATGGAATTTTCAGAGTACGCAATATTTTATTATTCAGAAAAGGTCAAAAATGCAGTGAGGATCGCTGAATATAACGAAAATGGAAAATTACTTGCTGACCAGAAGTTGATCTCTTACAATGTAACAGAAGTAAATAACAATTCTCCATCTGTTGGAACAATAGTATTCGGTACTACAACGATTTCGATGGTTGCTTTGTACAATATAGTGAAAAAGAAAAAGGAAGATTGATCATTCGTATTCAATCGGATCTTCTAAACCCGCTTCTTTAAAACCTTTTAATCTTAATTTACAGGAGTCACAGACTCCACAAGCTTTTTCTTTTCCTTTATAACAACTCCAGGTTTTCTCTAAAGGCACGTTTAATTCGTCTGCTTTTTCTACTATTTCTCCTTTACTCATATCGATAAGTGGATATCGTATATCGATTGGATTTCCTTCTACACCTCTTTTAGTTCCTTTTTCAGCCATTTTTTTGAACGCATCATAAAACTCTGGCCTACAGTCTGGATAACCACTGTAATCAATGGCGTTAGCTCCGATGTAAATGGCATCCGCATCTATACTTTCAGCGTAAGAAAGGGCGTAGCTCAGGTAAATTATATTCCTAGCTGGAACGTATGTAGTAGGTATATCATCATCTATGGACCTATTTTCAGGTATTTGTTCTCCACCTTTCAGCAGTGACGATTTACCAACTTCGTTTACAGGTATTTCTAATATTTTGTGTTCTTTTACTGAATAGTGAGATGCCAGGTCCTTAGCGCTCTGTAATTCCCTATCATGTTTTTGACCGTATAGAAAGGTCAATGCGTACAGCTCGTCCATTTCTTTGTTTGCGATACCCAAGGTTGTTGAAGAATCGAGTCCTCCTGATAATAACACGATACCTTTGCTCATTTTATCTCCCTCCTTGCCCATGCTCCCTGTCCACGAGATTCGTCAACACCTATCTCTATGGACTTGATATTATCTGGAAAATCGACCTCATCGATAACCTTGTCTAAAAGATATAAAGCGAGCTGTTCTGTAGTTATTTGATTTATGTCTAAAATAAGAGTATCATCTTTCGGGAAGATGTATCTTTTATCACCTATGTTTATCTTGACTTCATCATCTTCAACTTTCAATCCTTCTGTGCCTGAAGCTATGAGAACCCTGTGATCCAACTTATCAGCGATATCCCTTAGTTTCCTCTTCATCGGTAGGAAATCGTAAACAAAACCGCTCTCATCGGGTTCTCCGGATATCCTGAAATGAAGTCCGTAATTGTGGCCGTGAATCCTCCCACATTTTTCATGGCCAGGTAATATATGTGAGGCCGAGAACGTGATGTTCTTCTCCCAACCGTCGAGTTTCAACTGTATAGTATTCATGATGATCTATGTAAAGATAAAAGGAAGCTGATTTTAAAGTTTATCGTGCAAACATCTTTGAGAATAGAACTTTATGTTGATGTTGAGAAAAAAAGTGGCAGTAGAAGAAGAGAGAGATTTTATAGAAAATTGTTGGTCCGAAGATCTTGACGAGAAAAAAGGTAGCTTTTGGAAAGTAGCTAAAGATTCTCTCGATATGTTGACGGAAAAAACAGATTGTATCTCTTATGAAGGCAAAGGTAGGGGAGCAAAGTACGTCTGGAATGCCGGTACTTGATAGATTACTCAATATAGGCCTAAAGTTAGCTTACAGGCAAGATTTTACCAATCTATCTACTGTTTTACTGATCCTATAAATAAAAACTGGTTTGCCCCTTATAGATTAATATATTAAAAGTGTTTAAAAATTACTAGTTTTAGAGAGATCCATATAGATTGAGACTAACAAGTGAGGGATAAACAATCGATATTTAATTTAAAATTAGTGAAAAAGTCAAAAGAAATCGATTGCATTGTTGTACAAGTGTTAAAATTAATCTATTAAATGAATTTAAATAAAAGAAACTAATTTATCACTCGGAGTGTGAAAGATATAATGCCCTCGGAAAAGAACAAAACGAGACTGACTTTGATAGTAATACTGCTGGTATTTGTCAGCATAACAGCGTACTCGTTGAATGTTGAATTTAAGACGGAAATTACTGTAGATGAAGGATATGATGAGATCGAAGCAATAGTCCCTCCTCAGCCCGAAAATACAGATTTAGGTTATAACACTACCTCAGTATCCTACATAAATGATAAGAATAACTCTCTTAAACTCCGAGTAGAAATAGATGATTGGTACTCAAGTGATGATA
>CAZEXI010000057.1:0-13646 GCA_964516805.1 uncultured Thermoplasmata archaeon | reverse complement strand
CACCTACTTCATAATCACCGTTACCTTCTGCTTCTCTGATTATTTCGTTTACATAACCTGCAAATTTTTCAGATATTTTTGTATCTTTATCATAGAAGTGAAGAGTAACTCTTTCTTCAGATTTTTTTATCTGACCATCACCGACTAACCATCCCAATACAAGACCTTCCTCATAAGATCCTTCTTTTCCGAATTCTATTTCGTTATTTACTATGTGAATTTCATCTCCTGATTCGATATCTTTAACTTCCTTCCATCCCTCATCAGTCATGATTTTATGATCTTTTGTGAGTCGAATTTCGTATCCTTCCTTTGTTTTTAATTTATAGACATCTTTTGTTCCAGTCTTGAATACATTAGAAGCTTCTTTGACTTTCTCATCACTCAACCTACCATCGACTATTATATCTAAATCTGCTCCATCTTCACATAATTCTTCCGCCTGGAAAAGACCATCTTTTGTACTTATAAGAGTATCTCCAGTAATACATGGATTAGTTGCGTCGATATAATGGTGCGGATATTTTTCTACATCGAAAGGATTGTCCTCGTTTATCCTATCTAAGAATATGATACCCGGTTCGCCATTCTTCCAAGCTTGATGTACGATCTTCTTGTATATTTCTAGAGCATCCTTCTGACCAACTACTTCGTCAGTTCTAGGATTGATTATATCGTATTCTTCATCCCTCCTAACAGCTTCCATGAAATCTTCAGTCAAACCGACTGATATGTTGAAATTATTCAAGGACTCCTCTTCATCTTTAGCTGTGATGAATTCTTCAATATCGGGATGTTCAACTGATAAAATACCCATCTGGGCGCCCCTTCTTTTACCTCCTTGTTTGATTGTATTACACATCTCGTCATAAACTCTCATGAAAGAAACCGGCCCACTTGCTATCCCTCCTGTTGATTTTACTGTATCTCCCCTGGGTCTTAATCTTGAAAATGAATATCCTACACCTCCGCCAGATTGAAATATTTTAGCTGCATTTTTTACCTGTTGAAATATACTGTCCATATCATCCATCGGTGATAAAACAAAACAGGCGCTTAATTGGCCCAATTCAAGTCCAGCATTCATCAATGTAGGTGAATTCGGGATAAAATCAAGGTTAGTTAAGGCATCATGAAATTCATCCTTCTCTTCCTCATAAGAACGTTCATCATCATAATCTTCATTCACTTCAGCGATTGAACTTGCAACCCTTTCAAACATCTCATCTTCAGTCTCTACGATATTTCCCTCTTTATCTCTCTTTAAATATCTCTCTTTCAATATCTTTTTTGCATTTTCGGTGAGTGCATCATTCGTCATGTCCTTTACCTCGATGGATTTCGGTAATAGAACAAAGGGGATAAGTATGTTGCGATTTTTTAAAGTGAATAATAAATTTAGTATATATCTTATGAATATTTATTTTAGATCTTTCCAAATTTCACCATTTAAAAACATCATCATACTTTTTATCAGTTAAAGTTTTCGAATCAGTACAAACCAATTCTAATGAATAGATAATTAAGTTTTTATGACAGAGTTCATTAGATTTTATCATATTTAAAGATGAATTTATTTCGGATAGTTTTGCAGAAGAGCCGATCGTCAATTTTGTTACAGATTCGATCATCGAAACAGAGATCTTATCCAAAGTGTCATTACTAGTGTGATAGTATGGATTGAATCTCTTTTCTATAAATAAACAAGCTTTATAACTACTTTTCCAGAAAGAAAAGTGATCACTTCTTTTCTCAGGTTTCTCCGTGATCGATGTTATATTCAGGGATAGGTCTAGAGTGTTCTTCACATGCATAACTTCATCTTTCAAATCAATTGAGTTTTGGTTGGAATGTATGGTTATATCGTTTCCATCCTTAGAATATCCGATCATATCAAAATTTAAAACCCCCTGTATATCATATTCAAAATTATCTATGTTGTCTACAAAATAATCGCTGCCTACTAAGCCAACTTCCTCAGCATTCCAAGCACAGAACATAATTGTTTTATTATACTCATAATTGCTTAAAATCCGGGCTGATTCGATGATTGCTGCTACTCCACTCGCATCATCATCGGCACCAGGCGCAGAAAGATTTACATCTTCTCCGTTTATAGAATCAAAATGAGCACAAAGAATAGTAGTTTCACTCTTTTTATCTTTATCGGACCCTTCATGATATGCTATAATATTGGACATTTTTAAACCGTTATAGGAAAAATTTTGATAGAGAGTATTCAGTCCGAACGATTCAAATTTATCTTTTATCCATATTGTTGCATTGTGATTTCCATCTGTTCCTATATATCTCGTATCTTGACTTTGAAGATATTCTATATTATTTCTGATCCTAGTACTGTTTGTCTTCTTGATCATCTCTTTTATCAAATCATATTTGGTAGTTATTTCTCCGTCTTTATCCTCATTAGTAGTATCATTAATATGGGGCTGCAAAAACACGACAAATAAGATTATAATCGTAAGAACTACAATGATCCTTTTTAAATTCATTGATCTATATTAGTTAAAATGTTGGTTTATACTTTTTGTACCTATATATCCTAAAATAAAAACATGAGAGGCTCAATATTTAAAATTGGTTATCTCTTAACCGTGCGTATCTCTAACACCTGATATCGTGTCTTTATTGGTGACTGGATACAATAGGTGTAGACCAATATTTCGCGTAGTACAGTATTAAAAATCCCATAAAGAATACAAAATATAATCTAAATCAAGCTTCGTGTATGTATATCTGATAAGTTATCTGATCAGAATTATAATTACCTGCAGGGGTACCAGGAGGAATAAAAACTCTCCAATCGATAGTGATATTTTTTTTGTTTCCATCCTGTGGAGCTGATTGTACAGCACCGTAAAGGTTTATCTCACTGGGACTAGCCTTTCCAAGAGCACCCTTAGTCATATTTACCCATGTACCCAATTCATCAGTATAAACTTCAACATTTTTAAGACCTATCCTCTCACCATCATATCTCTCTAGATAATTGGTAGGATAAACGGTCAGATTGTAATCATAATTTGCACTGTAATATATTGTCGGATCTCCACCAGCTCCATCTATAGATGGATAAACTGTTGTATTCGGTGCTCCTTCTGCTATAAGTTTCTCCCCTGAGTAAAATACTGAACAGAATTTACTGATCCCGTATTCATTATAAGCTTGAATACCGTATCCTTTATTCACTGTAACATTAAAATGCATATCCCATGTATCGCTGGTAGATAACTCGTTCCATACCCCTCCAGATCCATTATTTATCGTGTGTCTAGTTTGATTTCCTAAATATAGTGATAATGTCCAATTTCTAACGTTACCTTCCTGATAATTCATCAAAGTTGATTGAAGCATTATCTCATTATTGGGATGATAACTGCTCAAATTCCATTGGTTTCCATCATAATACAGATTCCATCTGGTATTTGGATAATCCAATTCTGGATAATTTGAATTAGATCCCACATTTCCATTATCTACCCATGAAGTTATGTTAATAGATTCAAAATCGTCATTCCAACCCATCTCAGCGGTCAAATTCAACACCACGTTGAGCGCATGATAACTTGAATTGTAAACATCAACATCCATCTGAGTAACATTCTGTCCACCCTGGTACAGAGCTCGATAGTTTATGTATACTTCTCTTTCCTTACCTAAAACAGTCACATTTCCGTACCAGCTACTCCAACCTGGCTTACCCACAGCTACTCCTTTTGTATCTCCTATCTTCCCCAGATATGAAACTGACCAGCCTGTGTATGCTTCAATTGACTTCCCATAATACGCTTGTGCTTCATCTATCCTTTCATTACTAGATACAGAAGAACTACCTTCGAACATATAGATCGCTCCTGCATCCGTTACTGATCCTTCCTCCGTATCATTATAAGGCTCACCTATGTATACATCAGAATAACCATCAGCTCCCAGATCTCCCATCGATATAGAATATCCAAATTTATTACCGCTCTCTGAACCTGTATACACTGTATCAGCAGTTCCCTTTCCATCCACCTGCTCAACGCCCGAGGAAGAACCCTCAAAGAGATATGCTCTACCCTGAGGATATTCATATGTGCCGTTTATATAGACATCATCTACTGTCCATTCATAAGCATAGTACGCCACATAATGAAACCTTATCTTTAAATTGGATTGATTATTCGCATATTGAGATATATCATAAGATTTCCATCCAGAATCATCAGAATTAAAGGTTACTATTGTATTCCACGTATTTCCACTATCATTGCTGATCTGGACTTCACCGTAATTCACATAATAAGCATAATAATCATATGTGTGCCAAAATTCCAAGGTTACACTTTCATACCTGGTACAATCTATTGATGGTGTAGAAATATTTTCGTTCATATCCACGTATCCTGCCTCGTCAGAATTAACCTCAGCAACATATCCGTTATGTGGATTTTCAACTTCTTGTGAACTTGAATTTAAAAGTTCCCAAGTCTCTCCATCTCTGTAACCATCCTCAACATTCCACCCAAAATCATTGAATGTCGGATCATTTACACCTTCAAAGCCTTCATAATAAAGATTCGTAACACTTCTCCCGTTATTTACTGGGCTACCGACCAATAGGTCATCATATCCATCTCCATCGACATTCTCACCTCCATCTACATCCCAACCAAAATCTGTAAATCTATCTCCTTCAAGCAAAGTGTACCTATTTTGATAAGATAGTGTTAACCAATTCAGTTTAGGAGAATAATCTTTATTTCTCAGATTGAACTCACATTTATACATCAATTCATTACCTGGATCCTTAAATCTAATCTGCCTACCCTTAGTCTTTACTTCTTCCCAAACAAGACCTCCATCAACGGATACAGATATATTAAGATTAGAAGGATTTTCCACATAATTACTGACACCCCAGTCAATTTTAGCAAATCTAATATCATGACCAATCTCAGTTACAGCTGAATAATACGTTCCATTGTTTATATATGGATCAAAAACTAAACCGATATAATCTATGTGTATCCAGGCATCTGGGTTTTCATCCTCTGATTTATTCAATCTTATGACCAATCCTCCTCCTGATATAAACTCAGTTAAATTAAAAGAACTGTTATACCAATCTGAAGAACCACCAACATTAATATCATCAATCTCGACCCATTGTTCAGAAGTATGATTCCACACTGTAACATTACATTCGTGATTCTCTTCATAACCGAAGAAGGACAATGTGGTCTTTCTTTTGTACGAAGATCCTAAATTATCAAAATTAAAATTCACGTTATAATAAGAACTAGTATTAGAACATCTGAACCACATCCTATCTATATACAGTGAATCTGTAGCATTGTTACCTAATTCCCTATCAGTATCAATAACACCCACGTAGATATTACCATGTGTATTGTTCAATGTATCACTCGTAAAGGTCAAATTATAATCATCATCAGACGTGTTCGTTACAGTCAACATCTCTGTCCAATCTGAGGTCCCCACATAACCTGAACCTGTGGTCGAATAATAAAATGTGAAATTTTCAGATGCACCATTGTCCGTATGGTATGCTTCTAAATTGAATATGACTTCTGAACTTCTAGGAACAGGGAACTGCCATTTATGCTCTAAGGTACTAGTTGTAGATAATCCAGTTATGTTAACGTCATCTATGTACCATCCTCTGTGATCATTGTATTCTGCATCTACTGTATCGAATACAAACTGTACATCTATCACTTGACCAATATAAGAGGATAAGTCTATAGTCTCTTTGACAAAATTATTTTCTGAACCCACGTTCTGATCTTCTGAATCTCGATGATAAACAACATCTCCATTCACAATAACTTCACATATATCGTATTCACCAAGATAATTTTCTGTCTCGTACCAGTGATAAAATTCTAATTTAGGACTACTAGCATAGGTTAAATCATATGTAGGGGATTGCAGTACACCGGAGTTTGCAGAACCCGTATCATAGTTTCCAGTTGAATCCTGCCCATACCAAAATGAATGGGTAGGACTGTGTGAATCACCGTAGGTTTGACTCTCGTCTACTCGGTGCCATAAACCACTTGTAGTCCAACCAGATTCATCTCCTTCAAAGTTGCTCAATGAATAATTTTTTGTTTCATCTTCCTTAAGTATTTCATAATCGTCATCACTTTGATACGTTTTTCTATAATCATTAATAGTAGTACCATTAACAGTCGTCTCACTGTCTGCTGTGACGTTAACTGGGCTCCCAGTCTCTTTTATATTCCACATATCTCCATCTTTTTCTAATGTATCTTTAAAACTACCTGTACTTTCATCTTCATTAAATATAGTTCCTGAATTGTCTATATCCTCTAAACCTGAACTTACTGTTCTATTTTTTAAAATCACATCCGCGTTATTATCTGGAGGTGTAGTTGAATTAGATACAACTTTTGTTCTGTAAAAATCGCCACTTTCAAAATCGGAAACTGTTGTGTTCATCTCTTTTATCAAATATCCTTCATCGTCTCCATAATAGACATAACTTTCATCTGCTTCTGGGGCTCCAACCACCATATCATCATAATCATCACCGTTTAAATCCCCCGCTTCAGCGATTGAAAATCCGAAGTTCATAGTCTCATTTTTTGGTCCATTCAGTGTTTTTATATATGGATCATCTGATAGATATACTTCGTTGAAGGAATCTCCTCCACCAAATAAATAAACGCAGCCCTCATCGGTGCTTCTGCCATCATAAAATGGAGAACCAACAGCTAGGTCCTCATAACCATCATTCTCTTTATCACCTACTCCAGCAACACTCAAACCTAAACGTTCATCGTTTCCAGTACCTAATATTGATATATTATAGTCTCCAGAATTATAGTTTGATGACCATGTCTCTTTTCCTAAAAACACATAAGCTGCTCCAGAACCGTTATCCGGTTCACCTATTACCAAATCTTCAAAACCATCGTTATCTATATCTCCAGCACAACCTACATCCCATCCAAAGTGGCCTTCAGATGATGTGCCATAAATCGATACGTTGGCATTTCCTGGGTCCAAGTTTCCATTGCTGATGTTTCTATATCCAAAGTAAATATAAACTGCACCTGAATCCAATATACTTCCATCTGAAGAGTCATTATAAGGTGCTCCAACAATTATATCCTTATATTTATCCCCGTTTAAATTGCCAGTACTTACATTCCAACCAAATCTATCTGGATTGTCAGCATTACCCGACATCAGCTCGGTAAGATTTACAGAATCAGATGAAGATGAGGATGACTTTAAATCATTAGTTGAACTTTCCATCAACTCATTTGTAGGATTATCTTTTTGCTCTTTTCTAGAAGTAATATTTTCATTTTCAACATCCTTGTTATTTCCCCCTGATTTTTTATCATCTAATGGGTTATCATTATAATATCCTGAGGTGATCGCACTACCAAAAATAAGAACTGTAAGAAGAATAACAACGAATATTCTTGGAGATGTTTTTATCGAAAAAATATTTTTTATCTCTTTTGGTGCGATAAACGATTTCAATCTATTGATCAAAGATTCCTCTTTTTTCTCTGGTATATCTTTACAACATTCTTTTTTATCTTCTTTATTCCTTCCTTTGTCACCATCCTTGCCCCTTTTTAGAAATTTATCATGGTTTAAAATAAGATCCAATTTTGTAGCTACTAAAACTATGGATAAGAAGAATATTAGATAATGATGTAATCTGAACACCGAAGAAGGCATTGTATACATATATGTACCCAGGGAAAGAGCTATTACCGCTGATATCATCAGAGAAACAATTATTCTTCTTCTATCGATAGATAATTTCCTGGTTTCAAAGTCGAAAGATAACAAAGTTGCTATGAAAAGAGCAATAACGATACAGAAGGATATCGTCAAAGTGGAGATGTTCTCACCCACGAAAAAAGTAACAGGAGAGACGTACAATGAAACTTTAGAAGGCGATACTAAAGGATAAAGGATTAGTGCTGATAAGAATTCAAAACCAACGTAAAACATCAAAAAGGCTGGTACTAAAAATGAATAAACAGGCGAAACTAGATCCGATCCATCTACTTCCACTAAATCTTCATAAGTTTCTTCTGTTTCATCCGGCTTTCTATCTAATTTCTTTTTCTCTTTTTTCTCTACTATACTTATTTCTTTCTCATCTTTAAGTCTAGACTCTAATCTTTTAGCTTTTTTCAATGAGGCTATGTGCCTATTATTTCTAATAAATTCCCTGATCTTATCTAATTTCTTTTCATAATCTTTTATTTCATCATAATTTTCTAATTCCTCAATTTTGATATTGATATCATGCAGTAGTTCATAGATCTTGAACAATATATCTATCTTTTTGTCAGCTCTGTTTAAAGCCCTAACAGCTTCCCTATATCTTCCTCCATCTTTCAGATATTCAGCCCTATCAATAATATCATTTATAGGTTCGATAGGAAGACCTGTTTTTTCAGCTTCTTCGAGCCTTTCTGATATCTCATCGGAACTCGATTCGTAATTTATCAATATCCTCTTTTTAACCTTCAATTTTTCTATTAAATCATCTAATTTTACTGATTCTTCAAGTGCTTTATGATAATTTGCCATCTCAGTCTCAACGATTATTTCATCGATTAAATTATCAACACTTGATGTGTCATAAGAGCTCAGCTTTGTCAATGATTCTAACTCTTCCTGAAAATAAATTACATTCTCACAGATTTCCAATACATTTTTGCTTTTCTTAACTAACTTATTAATATATCTTTCAGCATATTCATATTTATCGTTATTCAGATAAGATTCATATTCCCTGTAGAATTTTATTAACAACCTTAGATCTGGTCTATGTTCTCTCCTCATCTGTTTCTTCAATGATTTTATATCTCTAACATTATTGAAAAATTCATACTCAAGAGTCTTCAAATCTTTAATATTACCGTATTTCTCCTTTTCTCTGACCTTTAACTCTATATCAGCTCCACTTTCAAGATATAATATGTATTCGATGAGATCAATAATCTCTTCTCTATCGAGACCATCTAACGCTTTATCTAAATCCTCATGGATGGAGTCTTCTTCATCCGCCACCCTTGATCACCTCCATCCATTCAACATCTTTGAACTTTATATAAGTCGCAACAGATGCAGTTCCTAAAGCTATTATCACCAAATACTGTGATATGTTATATATGCCGCTAAGTATCGATGGAAAAGTAACTCTCATAGTAGCATGTAAGTCTCTCATATCTGATATGTTAAGTAATATAGTCCATCCGCCTTCTACATAAAAAGAAAAATCCAGTTCCATCCTTGTCTTTTTGATTGTTTCTTTATGAGATATATTCCTCTCGACACTGCATTTTTCAAGCATCAATGGGTCGTTTTTATAATTTTCAAATTTATCCACTCTGTAATCTGGTCGAGGTTTCTCTACACCCTCTTTATATTGATAATAACCTCCAGAAGCTATTACTTCATCTTGTTTATTGATAATAGATATATTGATAGTTTTTATATCCTGCCAACCATTGAAATCAGATGCCATCACTTCTAGACGATATAATTTATTATTCTTTTCTAAGTCCGCATCATGTATATTTGGCGACACATTCTTTACACTGACACCGCTATCATCACCCTTACCTTCAGTATTATTTACAACAAATGGTAAAGAGGCGATAGACAAAAGAAGGATAATTAAAACTACAGCAGTTATTCTTTTCGCGTCACATAACTCCATCATTCACCTCCATTTTTAGATAGAATCAAATAACCTACAAAAAGACTGAGCCCTGTGATTATGATAATCATATTCAGATATTTATTACTGTTAATACCACTTTCATCAGTTTCATCATATCCATCTATCGGACGGAGTATCTTCACATCAGTCGTATATTCTCTTTCTTTGGATTGTTCTTTTACTGAATACGTAATTGAACCTGTAGTTTCCTTTCTCGTGGGTTTTACTTCAACTTCAAATTTATATTCCTTACCTGGTTCTAGTTGTACAACCGCAGGCAAGTCACTCTTTCCCATACCAGAAAAGGAAGTTAATTTCAACTTTTCAGTGATAACGTCTAAATTAATCCGTTTATTACCGCTCAAATAGAAGTTAACTGCTTTCTTATTTCCATAATATAATTCTAAATTTTCTTTATACTGTATTATTACACCATCGCTTATTTCTTTGATCTCAAAACCTTTGTGCCCAACAATAGTTTGACCTGTTATATCAAGCTGATATTCAGGTACAAACTGATAAGTCGCATTAGAAATTACATCTATCGGTCGGATAGTTACAGAACCACTAAAATTGAGATATCCAGGTTTCCATTTTTTTGAAGTGAACGAAATAGTAGAATCTATCTCCTCTCCAGGTTTTAATATGCCTGAAGGATCAGAAACATTAATTCGAGAATTAAATTTATTAAAATGCGTCTCATATTCCAATACAGAATTACCCTCACATTCTAATGTGTATTTTTGAGGGTCAGATGATTTGGTAGTAGAGGTGAAAGGTTGGAATCTGAAAATAAAATCAGGCATATGGATACCGAATCCTCTGACCGGTTTTTCAACAGTGACGTCAAAGCTTACTCCATTAATCTCTAAATCCCATATCCCTGCTTCTTCATTAACTTCTAAACCAACAAGCATCTTGTAATGTGAACCTGACTGACTAGATTTTTCAACATCCATGTATGATAGATCACCTTGCCATTGACCATCAAAGTACCAGTTATAGGTTGTATTTCCTTTTGTAAGATTTACAACGGGTTCTTTATTGGTATCGAACTCTACAGTATGGTAGAAACCCGATACTATCAATGGATTTCCCTGTTTACTCCTCGGAGATAACTTTGTCATTGCAATTCTTAAATTTGTCACATCTGTCTCTTGTCCAGAAACATTGATTGTAGATAGCGGTAGCGTTGAGAGCAATAAAATGATCAACAATAATAATACTCTTTTATCTATAGTAAAACCCCCTCTTATCAAATTTGATAAGTGAACTAAAGCACGATAGCTCTGAATATAGAGACCTTCTCAGTACTTTTTGTATCCTAGACATAACTGATTATCATATATGATTATACAAATTTAAAAGTCATTTTGGTATGATTATCTATATTGATACTAACAAGATAAAACCAAGAATAAAATAGTTGGTAAATATTAAAAATAAAAATGTGTTTAAAAGGTTTCATCCATGTCTATATGGTACGTGATCGCTGTCTTATATACATCAGCGTACTGGCCTAGAGGGATATACACACTCCATTGAGTCTGTATTAGCTCTTTATTACCAGAATAATATGGTCCCAGTGGATACCCTGAAGTATTTAGATATAACTTTTCTCCAAGATTTTGGAACGAGTGATATGTGTCGATTGCATCATCTGTCCAATTTGTTTTTACTCTAATATTATTGATACCTATCACATGAGACCCATCAGATACATAAGGGTCTGAACCATTATCTAATGTTTGATTTATCTGTGTAGATACATTGAACCTATCATTAGATCTTAATACAAGATCAGAATGCATCTCGGTTATATTATCCCAGTCCACGTATGAACCTGGCGTTCCTGATCCTGTAGGGTCATGAGATGCTGCAACACTTACATATTTGTAGATTCCAAATTCGTTCTGCCACGTTGTATTCAATTGAAAATCAGGCTGTGCAGCAGTCCAATTCACGTTCCATGTATTTGGAGTATCGAACATTTCATCTCTTCCATCCGGGTCTGGCGAAGCGTGTTTTATCTGATCTCCCCAATCTAATTGTACAGTCCAGTTCTGAGTAGTCTCGTTAGCCCATAATAATTCATGACCTACGATACTTACTTCATCGTTTGGATGTGTTGAATAGAGATTCCAGTCCCTCGAAGCCACTCCTGAACTATTATCTAAACCTATTTTCCATCTAAAGTTTCCAACTGGTGCCTGGCTATCATAATAATCGTAATAATTATCATCAGAGCCATTATCGAACCAAGCGGTAACGTTGAAATAATCAACTGTATCGATCTTAGGTGATGATCCACCAACTGCAGTAAAATTCAAGGTTACATTAGTTAAAGTACCTACATCTCCTTGATTGTTCCCCAAGATTGTATGTCCACCTTCTGCAGATGTCCCCTCTTGAGTTATATTCCTGTAAGTCAATTGAACACCCTGAACTGTTACAGTAAGTACTGTATCATCATTATAATCTGTATCAACATTCTGGCCTATCACTGAGAATGCACTGAAAACTAGAAATAAAGTTACAACGAATATTGTTAAACCCTTTACTTGCGCTCTTAGATTCATAGTTTAACCTTTTAGAATGATATTGTACATACTTTAATAAAATAGTTTTGATAGTATTCTAGAGGTTGATTTTAAAATACAATTATCATTCTAATTAGTGAAGGTTTTTTATATTTTTATAGATTATAGATTAGCTTCCATCTGTATCTTATAAATTATCGTAGTTTTATAAGTATCAGCATACTGTCCAAGAGGGATACTGACCTGCCAATAGGTGTCAAATTCTTGTTCTATACCTGATGGATATGCTGCATGTGGTCCACCTGAAGAGTTCAGCATGACTTCCTCTCCAAGGGATGAGAATGTTTCATAAGATCCTATACCATCTACCCAGTCCGTTCTTACACCCACATTATTTATCGGGATAGAATGAGTCCCATCATCAGCATCTGCATTAGGACCATTATCTAGAGTATTGTTGAATTGAGTTGAAATGTTAAAAGCATCATTGGTTCTAAATGTCACATTACTTCTCAAAGAATTTTGAGAGTCACCACTTATCGTCTCTCCTGGTGCCCCTGAACCAGTAGGATCCGACGAAGATGAAACATATACGTATTTATAGATGCCAAATTCATTATGCCATGTGGTATTCAAGTCGTAAACAGGCTGGGACGATGTCCAATTTACATTCCATGTGTTTTGAGTATCGGGAGTACCACCCCATGCTCCATCATCTGGTAAGGCATGTTTGACCTGATAGTTAAAATTAATAGAAATTGTCCAATTCTGGGTAGTTTGGTTATGGTAAAGTCTTTCAGCGTCATTAAATATAACTTCATTATTAGGATGAGTTGACTCTAATGACCAGTTAGCCTCATTTCCAGTATTAGACGTGTTCTCCATCATTAACTTCCATCTGTAGTTTGCTCCACTAACATCGTCATAATAATTACTATTTGATCCTTCATCAAACCAGGCAGTTATATTGAAATAATTAACTGAGCCAATATCACCGTCTGTAGAAGTAAAATTAAGAGTTACATTGGTCTCTGTATTTACATCACCCTGATTATTATTTAAAATACTATTCCCACCTTCCTCTATAGTGCCTTCCTGAGTAATATTTCTGTAATTCAGTTGGACACCAAAAGTTGTAATCGTCAATTCAGTAGAATCATCATAATCAGTACTAACATCAGCTCCTGAAGCTGAAATACCCATAAGAGAGAGGGCTAAGATCATGACAAATACTGTTAACTTACCTTTATTGAGAGACATTTGAAGAAATAACCCTACTTACACTTAAAACATATTACGTTATGATTATCACATACGAAAATCAAGTCTTTACCCAATCAGCATTTTTC
>CAZEXI010000056.1:0-14153 GCA_964516805.1 uncultured Thermoplasmata archaeon | reverse complement strand
GTCCTATCTCTTTGGGCGTGATCCTGTATTTTGGTACGTATCCTGCATACCCTTTGATTCCTACTTCTTCTTTCGGTTTCATATATATCACTCATTTTACAATTCAATGACTCTTTTGATAAGATCTTCATTTCTTAGGTCAGTTTTAATTAAAGGAATCCTTTCGATCTCAGCTAATTTTAAAGACAACTCATCGACCTTTTTTGGTCTAATATATCCTACAACTGCTGGAGTCAATGGACTGGATCTGATAGCTACCATTGGAGACCTACCGTGTTCTACTCCGGTAAAAAATAATACTCTTTCCGTACTCCATCCATAGATACTGAGATAATCAAAAGATTTCATAGACATTATTGCTTTTATACTGTCTATAACAGTGTATCCATAAATTGGCTTATCTTCATCCTGTTCATCTTCAGATAATATTTCACCGTCGATTTGTTTAACTAGATCTTTGAGTTGGATCGGTCTAGGAAATTCTCCGATACTAATGATCCCTTCCTGCCCTGGCCTAGAGAATCTTTCTATTATTTCTCCACCACGCTCTTTATCGATCTCTATAAATGATTTGACTATATTACTGACAAGTTGAGTTCCTGGTCGTCTTCGTCCCTGTTCGTAATCACTTATCACTGAAGGAGCTACGCCCATGTGTTTTGCTAAGGATGTCTGTGAAATGTTGAACATATTCCTCCATTTTCGTATGATTTCTCCAGGTTGATCAGCTAGTGTGATCTCTCCAGCAATTTTCTCTTCTAATTCAACTGACACGAATTTAGTTATCAGGATTTACTATATAAAACTGTCGAAAATTAAGTACGTCAATAGTCTAATCCAAGGTTTTTATCGTTGACATACCTATCAAATTTACTAAAACAATCTTTACAGAACCAACCGGTTTTTCGATCAGTGTCTAAGAGTGAGTTCGAGAAGTACATTACACAATTATTATTTAAACAATGCTCCAAACCAACGACGTGGCCTATTTCATGTACTGCCTCTTTAACCATCCTTTCTTTTAATTTAACACCTTTTCCTAATCTATTTGTAGATATGACACAACCATAGCCATTTTTTTGAGCTAACCCAAACACAAAATTTAACCTTGGAATAAAAAGATCGACATCGGTGATGCTTAATACGATCTTGTCATTCTTTTTACCCATTTTTTGAGATAGAGACAGATATTTATAGGCATCACATTGATCTCTTTTTTCACTGTAAGACTCTTCTAGTTCTTCTTTGATATCTGACTCTTTAAATTTGAATGGAAAATTTTCATAGAGATTATCCTTCTTTTGTTCCGCACTTTTGAATGGTTGTATCAGGATCATTATTATTTGATTAGAACGTAATATCCTATAAAGATGATGTTCTAATGTCTTTGAAGAAAAAACTAATATAATGATGAATTAAGTATGAGTAAGTATGGATGAGTTTAGATATATTCCTCCGATTGAGAGCAACGTGTTTGAGCAGATGGCCATCGATGAGGCTATTTTAAGGTCATTTGATAAAGGTGAATCACCACCAACGGTCAGATTTTATAGATTCAAACCATCAGCGATCACTGTGGGATATACTCAAGAAATCGATGATGTGATTGATACTGTGGCTTGTGAAGAATATGATATCCCCTACGTAAGACGGATTACTGGGGGAGGAACAGTATTTCATGATTATGAAGGAGAGATCACATACTCTATGATAACGGATAAGATACAAGGTGAAATAGAAGAATCATTTTTTACTTTACTAGAACCAATAATTGAAACTCTTAAAGATTATGATCTTGATGCTCAGTTTAAACCCTACAATGATATATTGGTAGAGAAACGGAAGATATCTGGTAGTGCTCAAAGAAGAGGTAAAAAAGGTATGCTTCAGCATGGAACTCTAATGTATGCAACTGATTTAGAGAAACTTTCAGAAATATTGAAAGTTGATAAAGATAAATTAAATGCTAGAGGAGCAGAATCATTTCTTGATTTAGTTACTACTATCGAAGATGAAATCGGTTGGAAGCCAAAACCAGAAGAACTGATAGAAGATATGAGAGAGTCTTACGAGAGAGTTTTGGATATAGAGACAGAAGAAGAAGAGTTGAATGAAAAAGAATTAGAATTAGTCGATGAGTTTAAAGAAAAATATGAATCAGATGATTGGAATTATAATAGGAAGTGGTGAAGATTATGACACTCAGAGTATCTGCAGGAACAGCAATGCACCTAGATTTAAAAAACGGAAAATCTCTAGAGGAGCCATCTACAGCATACGTCATGATACCTGGTGATACATGTAGAGGAGGTTGTCCCTATTGTCCACAATCAGAAGGTGATGCTAAATGGCTTTCAAGAGTTTCATGGCCAGAATATGATATTGATACGATTGTTGATAAAATAAAGGATTCTGACTTAAAACGGATTTGTCTACAATCCCCTGATATCGAGGGATATGAAGAAGAGATCATGAGGAAAGTTGATATTTTAAAAAATGCAGGAAAGCCGATATCTCTATCAACACCCCCCATGTCAAAGGAAACTTTAGAAGAACTTTCTGATACAGCTGATAGAATTGGTATTGGACTAGATTCAGTAACTGATAATATAAGGGAGAAGACCAAACCTAAATATGATCCTAAAGTATTTTGGGAGTATATAGGTAGAGCCGCTGATATTTTTGGCAGCGAAAATGTAACTGTCCATCTTATAGTGGGTATGGGAGAAACCTTAGAGCAATTTGCAGTAGCTGTAAATAAAGTAAATTCATTGGGTTCGAAAGTTTCTTTATTTTCTTATTTGTACAAGGATGATGCACCAGATATAGAGTATTACCGTAAGGCCCAGATATTGAAATATATGATCCAGGACGAAGGAAGGGATTTAAAGGAAGCATTTGAAATTCTACATGATAAACCAAAAAAGCTCGAAAGAATAATCGGAGAAGGAGATATGTTTCAAACTCAAGGTTGTCCTGGATGCAACAGACCTTATTATACAACTAGACCTGGTGAAGAACATAGAAATTTCCCCAGGATGCCCGATGATAACGAGCTGGTTAAGATCAAAAAAGATTTAGGAATAATCAAGGAGTAAAATATGGACCCTATAGAAAGAACCATAAAATCTTATGAAGAAAAAGGTGAAGATTATACTGATAAAATTAATGAGGGAGGAGACAGAAATTTTCAGAAAGATATGATGGATAAAACTCTCAATATTCTCCAACCAAGTAAACCAAGGATAATTGATCTTGGTTGTGGTGATGGTAGAGACACAGCGTATTTTAGAGGTAAAGGTCTAGACGTAACTGGTATCGACCTATCAAAAGAGATGATAAATATCGCTAGAAAAAAGCATCCTGAATGCACATTTTTACAGATGGATATGAGAGATACAATATTTCCTGATAATACTTTTAACTGTGCTTGGGCTAGTGCATCATTAATCCACATCCCAAAAAAGGAACTATCACATGTTGAGAAAGAAATCTACAGGATACTTGAACCTAATGGTTTATTTGCATTTAATTTTAAGATAGGAGAAGGAGAAGGTTACGAAAAGACAGAAACCATGGAGGATAAAAAAAGGTATTTTGCTTATTATACCTTGGATGAAATGAAGAGAACTCTAAATTTGTTCGATATTGTGGAAAGTAAAAAGTGTCCATCAGAGGTTTTTGGTACTGAATTTATGTACTGTTGGGCCAGGGCAGGTAAAAGATAAAATAATAATTGTTTTTAGATGAAATATTGGAAAGAGAAAAATACATTTGTTAAAAATCCAACGGCTAATGAACTACCGATCAAACCGATCAAACCGATATAGTATTTTGCATCCCAGCTGAATATTTTTCTTCCATCTAAAGGCCCAAATGGGAGTAAATTGAATCCACCTATAAACAGATTAACATAAGAAACGAATCCTAGTATTGCACCGATGAAACCAAAGCCTATGCTGAATAAGACTAAGGAACTGATTAGAAATACTGTGCCTACAGCCCAGTTGGTCCCAGGTCCCGCAGCACTGATTTTCCCGTGCTGTTCCTTACTAATATAACCTTGGATCATGACTGATCCTGGAGCTGCAAAGACTACTCCGAAAAGTAAACCAAACATTAGGGCGAGTATGAGTCCCCATCTCCACATGCGGAATTCAGCCCAGCATCCAAAGTCTCTTGCTAATTTTCTATGAGCAAATTCATGGAAAACAAATGCCGTAGTAACTGATAAGAATGATAAGCCTAGATAAAATGGAAAAGTATTCCAATCTATATTTACATACCCTTCTGTGAAGGAAAATGCAAATGCTAAAGTCAATGCACCTAAAGCGATACCTAGATGTCTTTTTTCAGTATCACTCATTCCCTTCTGGTTAATATTTCCATAACTTATTCTATATTCTCGATTCATTTTCTTTTCATCTCTCCTTTAAATCTTCTTGAAATATCAATTTTTGCTTTTTCTTTACTATCAAAAACATCTAGATCTATTTCTCCTCCCGCTGAATGTCTGTGACCTCCAGCGGATCCAATGTTGGAAAAAGCTTCTTTCATTATCTTACCTATATTTTTGTTCATATCTTTGCTCCTAGCTGAGAGATGTATTTTTTCATCAAGAATACCAAAAACCAAAACAGTCATGACATCCCTTTCTCTCATCAGTAGCTCAGCTATCTGAGGAATATCATCTTTGTAAGATATAAACCCAGCAAAAGCTGTTAAAATACCGTCTTCGAAATTCCTACTGTTTATGGCCCTCCCCAAAGCACTCAGCGTTTCTGATTTTAAGGGAGGACTTTCAAAGATATCTAATAATTCTTTATCGGCCACAGCAGTCAGATAGGAGATGACTTTAAAATCAGCTGTAGAAATATTTTTTGTATAATCGTGAGTGTCAACTTTTATTCCATATAGTAAAGCTGAAGCCAGAAGTGGATCAATGTCTATATCAAGATTTTGAAGATGTTTTGTCATAAGTGTGGAAGTTGCACCGATATCTGTCCTTACTTCTGAATAATTTCTAGCGTTTATTTTTCTATTCGTATAATGGTGGTCTATAATTATATCTGGAGTAAATTTTTTGGGAACGATATTATTTACAGAAGATTCTGCGAAATCAAGGAATGCTGTAATATCGCTTTCTTTTAAAATTTCATCAACTTCGTTCAAAATTACATTTTTCATAACAAAACCGGTATTATTCAAAAAAACCTCGTTTTCAGGGTGTCCAATATTACCTCCATAATATGTGGTAGATTCTAAACCTAGCGAATCGCATATTTTTTCCATGGCCATGGCTGAAGCTATAGCATCTGGATCAGGGTTATTATGAATGAATATCGATACTTTTTTAACATCTTCAGATAAAACTTCAGCAAGTTCTTTACTCTTTTTCATAAATTCAATATTCTCGATTTCCTTTATTATCGAATTTTTTAAAGAAGAATCGCTATCAATCAATGAATCTATTTTAGGATTATAGATTTCTTCTTCATGCTGATTTACGACCACGATTTTAATGTTTTTATCTAATTCTTTAACAGAGTTACAAACATAATTGATACCAATTTTACTAGGGGATAAAACGATTAATCCTTCAATATTTTTTTTTGAATTCTTTATAAACTTAATTAACTTAGAAGAATTGTTATCTTTTATATGATCTACTTCAATATCTCTATCTATTAGTGATTCTTCTAAATCACTTTTTAGCTTGTTTTTTCCAATAAGGATGTACATTTCTAACCCTCTTAGAATTTTATTCCTTTATCACTTCATCAAATTCGCCTTTGACCTTTTCTAAAAATTTTTCTTCAACTGCAGAACCGGATATTGATAGCAAATAAAAACCTTCATGATCTGTGATCCTATCTTTTATCCAGCTTATAAAATTCAATACTTTATTTGGATCAGAAAAATTGTTCAGGTAAGGGACACCTGAAAGGAACACGATCCCATTATCATAATTTTTAAGGAAAACTCCGATATCACTTGAAAGACCAGAGAGATCAGAAGGAGATATTCTTTTAACCTCTATATTTTCATTATTGGACGAGCCGCTCTTAGATAACCATATAAATTTAGTATTTTTAGCGTTAAGTTCGTATTTATTCAATATTTTTGATGGAGGTTCTCGGGTGATAACTAATCCTGAATACCCTTCTGAGTTTAATTTTTTATACTCATGAAATCCATGTTTTGGCTTAGATTCTATGATCATGTGTGAATCAGTAATATTCCAGGAAGGAAGCTCTTTTTCGACATGTTCTTCTTTTTGCTCATCCTTTTCCTCTTCTAAATTTATTTGTAATGCCTGTGGATTTCTACGTAATTCTGATCTTTTGTATTCGATGTCTTGGTAAAGTGTACCAATTTTACTCTCTACCCTACTACGGAGCTCCCATCCGTCATGTTTTGAAACAAGGTTTTTTATGTTGGACCAGGCTTCTTCTTGACCTTCTTTATATCCTTTGAGATAGATTTCTATGAGTTTTTCCTGGTCCATTTTTACCACTTTAACCTATATAATTCAGATCTTTAGATCCGCCTTCTTGTTTCATTCCACCCATTTCTATATCTTTAACTTTGCTTGTTAATTCTTCGACTTCCTCAGCCTTATCATCTAGTTCCTCGTAGCTCATATCTATTCCAAGATATTCAACTAGTATTTCAAGGACAACTCTTGCTGCTGCTGGATCTACAAAATAACCTGAAGTTTCACCCATCAGACATGTTCCAGGGATGTTGTATAATTTCTGACCTAAACCTAACAACAAGCCACTTGCCCCTACTATTCCTGATGCTGGATGTTCTTTAGAATATGTAACTCCTAAATCTTTCATTATCTCTACCATATCTGCTGTAGTAGATGCTCCGAGTACTCTTGGTTCATCCACTAGTTCACCTTGACCATATCCACCTAGAGCAAATATTTGACTGACATCAAATTTTTTAGAGATCGATAATACTTCGTTTGTGAGCTGATACTGACCTTGAGGGGTCATACCTTGATAATCTCCTGTTAACAAAATAAGGTCTCTCTCATCTTCACCTACATTTTTCTTATAATACAGCTGATTGTTCACCAATTCAGCTATACCATCATCATCCACCAACACTTGTGGCGGGAAGTAAATGGAATAAATCTCAGCCATTTTATTAAATTCTATTTGGTCTATTAGGTGTTCAACTGCTAGTTTACCAACATTACCAACACCAGGAAGACCTTCAATCAATATTGTATCCTCTAGATCTGGTTCCTCTATGAAATCAATAATTATATCATCCATCTTATCATTTCCTATTATTATATTTTCTAAGACTTTTTCTTCTGCTTCCTTCGATATTCACCATATTTATCTTCAGGTGAAAACTTAGGAGGCTTAGGATTGATCGTTTCTACATCACAATCTTTACAATGACTCCTAAGAGTATATGAACTACACGAAGGACACTTCTTAATCTTTTTCATTTTAGCTCTTGAATGTCAAGTATTGATTAAAATATTTAAGGATTTTTGAAGGGGTTTGCAATTTTTATCATTCTGAATCACTGATTATACTTTATTCCTCTAATATTTCTTTGTACTCTGGTATCACATCTTCAGTAAACGATTTCATACCTTCAGATGTTTTATGGTGTACCATCATGTATTCGATGACATTGAAAGGAATCGTAGCTATTTCTGCACCTATCTCTGCACATTGTCTCACCTGTCTAGCTGTTCTGATGCTTGCAGCTATTATTTTTGTATCGTAATTATAGTTTACCAATATCTGTTTAATTGACCATACTAGATCGACACCTGACAATATACCATTATCGTTAGCCCAATCGTAAAGTTCCATAATTTCTTTGTCATCATAGATCAATTGGTCTTCAGATTTACTTGATATCCTTTTTTCTAACTTGATATCTCTTATCTTTTCTGCTAAATCTTGTGGATAATAAGTTCTTTTAGGATAGTCTTCTCCTCTTATTATATTCATGTTATTTCTAATGTAATCATCTATCCTTCCCAAAAATGGACTTACATAAGCAGCACCAGCTTTTGCAGCCATCAAAGCTTGATTAGGACTCATTACTAATGTACAATTTACTGGTATACCTCTTTCGCTAAGAGATTTGATTGCTTTGATTCCTTCAAAGTTATCTTCATTTTCTTCCATCGATGTATTAACTGGAATTTTGATTACAACATTTTTGTTAATTGGATTGAATTTTTCGTAAAGTACTGTTGCTTCTTTGACCATTTCATCGTGATTTGACCCAGCAACTTCCAGACTCACTGGACCATCTACTGTTTTTAGAATCTCTTTGATATGATCTTCTAGACTTATATCTCCGTCGTTTGACTCTACAGCCTTTTTGATCAATGAAGGGTTAGTTGTCACTCCGTCTAGTATTCCCCAAGATTCTGCTTCTTTAATTTCCTTAATATCCGCTGTATCTACAAATATATCCATATTTATTCCACCTTATATGTTCTTCTTAATATTATCTTATTATCTTCTTGACATCACGTCATGAGCACTTTCTATAATATGCTCTGCAGTTAAACCGTATTTTTCCATTAACTCGTCACTTTCTCCGGATTCACCAAAAACGTTTGGGATTCCTACACGTTTCATAGGAACGTGGTAATTTTCTGATAAAACCTGAGATATACCGCTCCCCATACCTTGACTTACAACATGTTCCTCAGCGGTGACTATGGCACCTGTCTCTTTTGCTGATTTTATTATCATCTTTTCGTCTAAAGGCTTTATAGTACTCATGTTTACGACTTTTGCGTCAATATCCTCTTTTTTATCTAGTATCTTTGCGGCCTTTAAACACCTTGAAACCATGATTCCGGTACCTATAAGTGTTACATCCGAACCGTCTCTTAGTACAGAAGCTTTACCAAATTCGAAGGGATCATCTTCTTCAGTTATGATAGGAATGCTTGAACGCCCCATCCTCATGTATATAGGACCTTCTCTTTCAGCTATCGCCCTGGTTGCTTTAGCACTTTCATGATAATCTGCAGGTGCAACAACCTCAACGTTCGGTAGAACTCTCATTAAAGCTATATCCTCTAGCATCTGATGAGATGCACCATCTCCTCCAACAGTTATTCCAGCATGAGTTGATACTATCTTAACATCGAGTTCAGGATAAGCTATACTTTGCCTGATTTGATCGTATGCTCTACCTGTAGCGAAAACAGCAAAGGTACTCGAAAAAACAGTCTTTCCAGAGGCTGCTAATCCTGCTGAGACACCGGTCATATTCTGCTCAGCTATTCCAGAATTGAACATGCGTTCTGGAAATTCATCACCAAAATTAGTGATACGGCAGGAACCACATAAGTCAGCTCCTATTACCACTATATCGTCTCTTTCTCTTCCTAATTCTGTCAATACTTTACCATATCCGTCTCTTTGTTTTGCCATCTCCCACATTATTCTTCCCCTCCTAAAGCTTCGATAGCAGTTTTAAGCTGTTCATCATTTGCTGCTTTTCCATGGAATGCTAGAGAACCTTCCATGAAAGGTACACCTTTACCTTTGACGGTATGTGATATTATTATTGTCGGTTGTCCATGAACTTCTTTTGCTTTATGGACAGCATCTACTATTTCGTTCATGTCATGACCATTTATTTCTAAAACATGCCAGCCAAATGAGTTCCATTTAGAAACTATGGGTTCTATTGACATAACATCTTTCGTAGAACCATCTATCTGTAAATTATTACGATCTAAAAATACGATCAAATTATCTAATTTATTTTGGCTAGCAAACATTGCTGCTTCCCATATCTGTCCTGACTGGACTTCTCCATCACCGCATATACAATATACTTTATATGATTCTCTATCTATCTTTGCAGCAAGGGCCATTCCAGCTGCTATCGATAATCCTTGACCTAATGAACCTGTAGATGCATCAACACCTGGGGTTTTTCTCATATCTGGATGACCTTGCAATCTAGAACCCAATTTCCTTAGAGTCATCAATTCCTCTACAGGAAAGAAGCCTCTTTCAGCTAATACACCGTAAAGCGCTGGAGCAGCGTGGCCTTTGCTCAATACAAATCTATCTCTTTTGGGCCAATCAGGTTCCTCAGGTTTGACATTCATTACTTCGAAATATAGTGCTGTAAGAATATCTGTTGCTGATAAAGATCCTCCTGGATGTCCTGACCCAGCTTCATTAGTACTTTTAACTATATGAATTCTAACTCTTCTTGCAATCTCTTTTAATTTTTCCTTTTTTGATTCTTCTAATGTAGGCATTTGTGTTATTCCTCCAAAAAGGCGTTATTTTGTAGCGTTTTTTGGTTAATAACTTATTTATTATTATCTTTTTCGGGAGGAACGATAAATGCTTTATCTTCCTCAAGTTTAACTCTGCCCTCAGAAAACGCTTTAACAACTTCAGGCAGAAGTTCATGCTCCTTTTTTAGAACTCTGCTTGACAGAGATTCAATATCATCATCTGGTTTCACAGGTACACATCTTTGATCTATTATTGGTCCCATATCAACTTCGTTTGTAACGAAATGAACTGAACAACCTGATCTTTTCATACCTGATTCCAGGACAGCTTTATGGACTTTATCTCCATACATACCTTCGCCTCCGAAAAGGGGTAAAAGAGCAGGATGAATATTGATCATCTTACCGTAGTATTTATCAACGAAGTAGTCTGTTAACATCCGCATATACCCTGCTAATACTATCAGATCTAAATTATATTTTACTATTTCTTCAGATATGAGTTTTTCATGTTCCTTTCTAGTTTTATCTCTATGATCTATTATCTTACAATCTATCCCGTGTTTTTTAGCTCTTTCAATACAATAAGCCTCAGGGTTATTAGTTATCAATAATCTGATTTCTCCATTTATCATTCCAGATTCAACACCATCTATGATGGATTGAAAATCTGTTCCACTTCCGGATGCCAGGACACCTATGTTGATCATGTTGTGAAGGTAAATTACAGAGTAGCATAAAAAACATTCGGGTGATTGTAATCTTATTTTTTTAATATGAAAATTGGAAGGAAAAACACTTATAATCGAGTAGATATTTAATTACACTCTAATTGTGAATTATCAGAGATCTTGGTGTAACTGATGAAGATATTGTGTGTGGATGATGAAGAAAGTCTCTTGGAACAATCGGAGATATATCTGGAACAATTTTTAGATGAAGCAGAAGTTGATACGTCTTCATCAGTTAATAATGCATTAGGTAAAATAAATAAAAACGATTATAGTATTATAATTTCAGATTATTTTATGGAACCTAAAGATGGGATAGATTTTTTAGAGGAATTGAGAGAAAATGATGATGATACTCCTTTTGTGATGTTTACTGGTAAAGGAAGAGAAGAAATAGCAATGCAGGCATTGAATTTAGGTGCTAACCAGTACGTTCAAAAGGGAGGTGACCCAAAATCTCAATACGATTTTTTAGCTAAAATCGTCAAACAAGAAGTAAAGCATTATAAAAATGAAAGAGAAAAAAAACTGCATAGAGCTTATTTTAGTAAATTATTTGAAAGATCCCCTGAAGCTATAGTATTAGTTGATAATGATGATATAATTTTGAAGGCAAATAAAGCCTTTGAAGATCTTTTTCAATACAATAAATTTGAAGCGGAAGGAAGGAAAATTAATGATTTAATAGTTCCTGAAGATGAATTAGATAGTGCAGAATCTATATCGGGTTTTGTTTTGTCTGGTGAATCAGCTGAAGTTGAAACTCTAAGAAAAAGGAAGGATGGTTCTTTAGTTAATGTTTCTATCATAGGATATCCCATAGAACTAGAAAATGAACAAATTGGTGCCTATGGAATATATAGGAACATAACTGAAAGGAAGAAAGCTGAAAAAGCTCTCAAAGAATCAAAGAAAACTTATGAAAGTATATATCAGACGATGCTTACATTAGCCAACGAAGATGATCTAGACAAAGTCATAAAAATAATAGCAGATGAAGCAAGAGATCTGTTGGATACTGAGCACTGCACCGTATATCTGGCAGATAAGAAAGAGAAAGTTTTGAGACCCTTCTATTCTAACGATCCAAAGTATAAAAAAGAACTTTTAAATTTTAACGTTCCATTCGGTAAAGGTGTTACTGGACGAACCTTCGAAAGAGGTGAAACAGATTATCTGAATTACGATGAAGAGGATCAATATTATACCCTTGTTCCGGGTTCTGATGCTGAAAAAGAATTAGTTTCGATATTGTCTACACCTCTATTTGATGACGAAGAAGTTATTGGAGTTGTCACATTAGGTAAAATAGAAAAAAGATTTGATGATTCTGATGTAAGGATGATAGAAATTTTCGCAAGACAAGCTGAACTTGCGATTCAGAGAGCTGATAATCTTGAAAAAATAAGAAGATCAAAAGAAAATCTTCTAGAAAGTAAAAACAAAATCAAGAATTTACATAGGGTGTCAACAGAACTCCAAAAATGTGATGATCTTGATGAAATTTATGATCTGACCGTTGATGCAGCTGAAGACATACTTGAATTTGAAGCATGTCTCATAGATATTGTTGAAAATAGGAAATTTAAAACTAAGGCATCAACCTCTAATTTTCCACTTGAGAAAAAGTCCAATAGATCTTTGGAAGATGGAGGTATAGATACAAAAACTTACAGAAACAAGGAATCCTATATTGTGAATGACACCTTTAAAAATAAGGATGCAAAACCGATTAAGGATGAAATAAAATCTTTGATAAGTGTACCTATAGGTGAACTTGGTGTTTTCCAAGCAGGTGCTAGTGAAATAGATTATTTTGATGAAGAAAGTTTAGAGTTGGCTGAATTATTAATTTCGAATGTGGGTGAGGCGATAAAGAGAGTGAAGTATGAGCAAGAGATTCAAATGAGCAAAAAAAAGATAGAACAATTACATGAATATTCTGCACCACTCCAAAAAACAAGTTCAAAGGAAGAGATATATGAGATCACCATTGAAGCCTTTGAAGAAATATTAGATTTTTATGCTTGTGCAATCTTAGAACATGAAGATGATGGATATATTGTAAAAAGAAGTACTGATGAGATGCTAAAAGAAGGAGAATTTTTATCTGAGAAAGGTATTTATCATGAAACATTCAGTAAATATGAATCATTTCTGATAAATGATATTAAGGAATTTAAAGACAGTAAGCCAAATCAGGATTATTATGAATCAGGGATAAGTGTGCCAATTGGCGAATATGGTGTATATCAAGCTGTTTCAGATAAAAAGAATTACTTTGACCCTGAAGATTTAGAATTGACAGAACTCCTCATATCTCATGTAAATAATGCCTTCAAAAGAATTGAATCTGAAAATGAGATAAGAGAAAAAGAAAGTTTCTACAGAGCGATATTTGAAAATACAGGGACTGCAACAGTTATAATAGAAGAAGATGGTACAATATTCTTGGCAAACAGCAAATCAAATAGAATGCTGGGATTTTATGATGAAGGTATAAGTGGTCATAAATGGGACGAATTCGTGGTAGAAGATGATATAAAAAGAATGAATAAATATCATAAATTGAGAAGGGAAGATCCAGAATTGGCACCTGATGAATACGATTTCCAACTTCTTACAAGGAACGGGGAGAAAAGACATGTACATGCTACTGTTAATGTAATTCCTGGAACGAGAAAAAGTGTAGCTTCTTTGTTAGATGTTACAAAGAAGAAAGAAGCATTGAAAAACAAAGGGAAATATGAAAATATTATAGAAAATGACATTAACAACAATATGAATATGTTAGAAACTTATTTGGACATATTAGAAGAGACCAATCCAAATGAAAAACAACAAAAGCAGATCGATAATATGAAAAAAACGATTGAAAAAAGTTTAGACTTGATCGACGAAGTTAAAACAGATTGAGTTTTGTATATAAAACAACAGTTAAACCTGGCAAAAAGCTTTTTTATTGGTTACTATTCACTAACTATATATCTGAGAAAATTAGTGTCATAAGAAATAATATTCATGAGCGGGAATGGCTCAGACTGGTTACGGCGATGGACTGCTAATCCATTGGTGCTATGCACCGCGGGGGTTCAAATCCCCCTTCCCGCGTTTTTGATAATTTTGAATTAGATTTTATTTATTAATCGTACAAA
>CAZEXI010000055.1:0-14302 GCA_964516805.1 uncultured Thermoplasmata archaeon | reverse complement strand
TGGAAAGTATAGCAGGCGTTTGGGATGATAGTGAATGGTGTTTAGGTGACCAGTGTCCATATCTAGAGTTAACATCAACCGGTTCCAAAAAGTGTCATCTTGATCATAATCAGGGTAGATTGAAGTCCCGTATCAAACCAGAGGTCTGTATGTACAAACGAGCACTGAGAACACTGACAGACGATGGTCTTTTTCGATGCGATATTTGTGGTAAAGAACTCTATACTCCTGAGTCCTGGATCGAACACATAGAAAACATGCATTCTAATATAAACAATATCTATCAGTGTGATATGTGTGGCAGGCTTTTTCCCAAAAAGAATTTGATGGAGAGCCATAAAAAAAGAAAGCATCAGTAATTCTAGGTGAAGATGATGGACGCCAAGAAGATAATTGGTTTTTTTCTCAGTATAATGCTGATAGTTTCTTTTTCAGTTCCAGCTCTATTTATTAGTACAGAGAATGTTTGTGCAAAACAATCATCCTGGGAAAAAGAAATTACTATAGAACCTAATGGTACATTCTCAAAGAAAATAGACATAAAAAATGGTTATCTAGCTTTCAAGTTCGAGACCAATAGAAGCATAAATGTATATTTGATCAAAAAGAAATTTTACGATGATTTCAAAAGTAATGGTACTATCGACGATTTTTACAGGAAGAAAGGCTTCCAAAAGAAAGAAAAGACCGAATCAATAGAGATCAGTTCTCAGAGTTATCTGGTATTCAAGAATCCGTCTGAACACAAGGTGAGGGGAAATGTATCTTTATTTTATTCCTCAGACAGCACTACGGTATTGATGGGAGGACTTTGTTTTGGAGTGTTTATAGGGATTCTTATCATATTCTATTTTGCCAGGAAAAAATGGAAAGGTTGGGTCAGAAAGAAGGCTGATGATATGTTCTCTGAAGAGGAAGAAGGTTCACAAACTAGCGAGAAGACTGAAAGCGACAGTTCTCAGGAAAAAGACGAAACGTTGGAAAAAATTGACAACTATCTCGATTGATGTTTGTCATGCCTTTAAAAGAGATTTTATTATTACGGGATCCTCTCTTCCATCTTGGATTCTAATTCTTCAACAGAGTATTCTGGATATACGGTGATTAAAACATAGTTTCCTGCTTCCCACTTAGAGACATATATCCTGTTGTTTGAGTCCACCTCTTGTACGCCCCAATCGTCACCGCTGATGGAAGTCATTTTAACAAAGTTTTTGGGAATATCACCCATTACCTCTTCTTTTAAGTCATATTCTTCAAGTTTTTCTGCTATTTCCTTGTAATCGTGTTCCTTCTGTTTTGGGTTCAAAATATAGAGTACTGTCATCCCAGCTGTGCCTTTTTGAACACGTGCTCTCCCATCCTTTCCTACAATTCTGGTCAAAGTTATTCTATATTTGGGTTTTTCTGCCATACAAAAACTAACAAGAAATTATTATTTATATCTTTGGCCTGCCAGTGTCAGATACATATCAGTTTTTTTAATTTGTTTTTCATTGCAATATTGGGCGAGAAAACCAAAGCTTTATTAACACCCCTAATCTTTGGAAGATAAGTTGTGGCGCCTTACGGAAAATATTCCTTAAAAAATGATCAAAAGCATGCTCCACAACGCAACTTCGTACAGAATTGAGGTGTTTACAGTTGGTAAATTGCGTCAAAGGTGAATTTCGCCATGAACAAAAATCAGGTGGTAGAATCTACGTAAGTGAGAAACTCATTTCTGACAGTAAGTTCCCTTTTGAAGATGGTAAAGATATCATTCTATTTTTTGATGATGAAGAGAAATCATTAGCTGCTGTCGATCCTGAGCTTCTTAAAGGAAAGGGTTTGGATACAGATAATATCCAAAACGGTTCCAACTATGACTTAGATATCGATTTTGAGGTGAGAGGATGAATTTCAGGTCTGATACAAAAGACAGATCCCATATCATCTCTAATTCAACCATGATCGTGTTTTCAGTCATTCTAATTTTCATGCTGACATCTATTTCTCCTATCGCGACTTCTATGGGTAGGAGAAGTACCTCTAGAGTTCAAGATGATACGGATCAATTTAGCGTTGAAATCACAAAGCCAAAAAATGGTAGTTATTGTAATTCTAATGAAATACTTCTGAGATGGAAAGTTGCATATAACAGTTCAGGAAAAGATCCCAACTCTACGACGGTCACTTCAAAAATATTTATAGACGGTGATGTGTGGGGATCTGCCCAAAGCAACTATACTTCACTTAACATCTCTGAAGAAGGAAAACATTCCATCACTGTTGAAGCACATGACAAAATGAACAATAGTGATAAAGATATTATCCATATTGTAATCGATACTGTCTCTCCCGCTGTCAATATAACAAAGAGTACCATCACTGATCATTCATCTCATTCTAAGGACGTCACATTGTCCTGGAACGGAACTTTCAACGGTAGTGGATTGGATCATTACGAAGTAAAACAGGTTACAGATGATAAAGTCTTGAATTATTTCTCGGTCGGTAAAAATACATCTTATACTCTTCCCCTTGAAAACGGTTCTAATGTGTTCTATGTGAAAGGTGTGGACAAAGCAGATAATACCGGTGTTGATTCTAAGACTCTTGATATTTACCTGGAATCTGTATCTGTAGAGATAAAAACACCAGATTCTGGAAGATACTATAAGGGTAGGAATTTAACAGTAGAATGGGAAGGTGATTCTGATAATTGTCGGATTGATCATTATTCTATAAGATATGATGGAACCCCTTACAAGAATGTCGGGAAAAATACCAGTTATGAATTGAAAGGATTGAACTCTGGTCCACATACAGTGACGGTCAAAGTGGTTAGCAATTATAGCTTCTCAAGCAGTTCAACGATAAAATTCTATATGGATAGTGTTGACCCCTCAGTCGATATACTTCACCCCTCTTATGGGGAAAAAATCAATAGTAGAAACGTCACTCTGAATTGGACAGGGGAGGACCCTTCTCCATCAAATTCTACGATAAAAAGATTTGATGTAAGGTTAGATGGTCAGAACTGGACAACTGTTAGAAATTCAACAGAGAAAACATTCAAAAATGTGTCTTTTGGGGAACATACCCTTGCAGTAAAGGGGATAGATATTGCTAATAATACATGCGTAGATAACGTCTCGATAACAACTTTCAAGACCCGACCCAAATTGAATATAACATCTCCAGAGAATTCTTCTTTTATCGATAGGGATGATATTGAGATCAAATGGAATTTTACCGGAAATTTCAACGTGGATCATTATGTGATCAGGATCAATAACGGTACACCAATTAATGCGGGAGAAAGTGAAAGATATAAGATGAATAACCTGACTGACGGCAAGTACAGGGTGACCGTAGGCACTGTAGATAACACGACATGGAACGTTTCTGACAATATATATTTCACAGTTGATACAGAAAAACCAACAGTAAATATTACTAAACCAGCTAAACAGCGTATATTCTATAGAGATGAGATATCATATGCGTGGAATGGTACTGATAATATCGCTGTAGACCATTATAGTGTTAAAAAGGATAATGCTTCTTACAAAAATGTAGGTAAAAATACAAGCTATACATATACGAATCTTACTGATGGGAAGCATACTCTTTTTGTTAAATCCTTTGATAAAGCTAATAATTCTTTCACTGACAGCATAACTGTTACGATAAATAAGGGCTCTTCACCGGTCAATATATTGAAGCCAACTGACGGATCTTATCTAAATTCCACCTCATTTAACTTAAGGTGGTCGGTTGACGGTAATTTAAGTTTAGACCACTATGAAGTAAAGGTTGATGATGAAGATTATGACAACGTCGGGACAAATACATCTTGTAAGGTAACTAATTTATCTCAAGGTGAACACAAGTTTTTTGTCAGGATGATAGAGGTATCTAATAACTCCTTCAGAGAAAGCGTTTCTTCATCTGTAGATACGAAACCCCCTGTGATCAATATCACTTCACCTAAAGATGATTCTTTCTTCAATAAAAGCAGTATCCTGTTCAAATGGGATAGTCATGATAAAGGTAAATACGGATCTGGCCTAGATAATTACTTTTTGAAAAAAGATGTGGCTGACTGGATCCAGGTGAATGGTAGTAAAAAGAAGCTGACAAATATATCCTCGGGAACCCATACCGTTTTCGTCAAAGGTGTAGATAAGGCGGGTAACGAGGATATAGAGGCCTTGACATTTACGGTTGATGATCAAGGCCCTGTAGTAGATATCATCTCACCAAAAGAAAATAAGGTCCTTTCAGAGGATAAAGTGGAATGTAATTGGTCTTCTAGCGATAATATTTCTGAAGTTGACCATTATAGCATACAGCTTGATGATAACGGTTATTTTGAGATCGAAAATACATCTTATACTTTCAATGGCCTCGAGGAAGGTGATCATACGTTTTCTGTTAAATCCTTTGATAGTGCAGGCAATATGAATATTGATGATGTGAATTTCACTGTATTTACAGAGGTTCCCGAGGTCAATATCACTAATCCAAATGAAGGTGCGATATTAGACCATGGGAATGTAACAGTAAGATGGAATTCATCAGTAAGTGAAAGATTTGTGGATAATTACGAAATAAGGATGAACTACGGTGATTACGAAGATATCGGTCTTAACAGATCAAAGACATATAGAAATTTGACCAGTGACTATTATCCGGTGGATGTAAAGGTTGTGGATATTCACGGAAGGACAAACGTTGAACATCTCGGTTTCAGTACTGACCTGGTAGCCCCCACTATCGAAATAACTAGCCCAACTGATATCACATACATGGCTGAGCAAAGGGTCGATTTAAAATGGAAGGGAGACGGTACTGGCAGTGGCATAAAGAAATATACGGTGAGATATGACAACCAGACGATAGATGTTGGTACGAACACTTCTTACACTCTCAACAACATAACCGACGGTGAATACAATATAACAGTATCTATAGAAGATGAAGCAGGTAATAAAGACAAGGATCACACAAAAATAATCGTAGATACAAATGAACCGGCCCTCGAAATAACAAATCCTACAGATAGGTATGTGGGTCAGAACGTTACAGTAGAATTCACGACTACTGATGAATACGGTATCGACCATAACGAATTGAGTTTAGATGGTTCTTCTTACGCAGATCTTGGAAGAAGTACCTCCTACCATCTGAGAAATATGATCGATGGTAAACATACTGTTAAAGTCAAGTCATTCGATGTAGCCGGGAATACTAACATCACCACTACGGAATTTTGGGTGGATACCAGTGCTGCATCGGTAAAAATACTACAGCCTGACGAGAATTCTATGATAAATTCGAGTGATTTAACAGTAAAGTGGTCATCTGATGATGATGTTGATCATTACAACGTCAAGCTGGACAGTAATCCGTGGAACAATGTCGGAAAAGCTGAACAATACACCTTCAAAAATCTTGATGAAGGGTATCACGAAGTATTTGTAAAAATGTATGATCAAGCGGGACACAGCTGTATAAATTATGTCCCCTTTACAATAGATACAAATGGTCCTAAAGTGACTATAACTTCACCCAAGAATGGCTCCGTTTTTGAGAAAGATACTATAGAAACTCATTGGAAAGGTCATGATAATATAACCAAAATAGATAGATACGAGTTCAAATTAGATGATAAAAAATACAAAGATGTGGGGAATTCCACAGAGAGATTGCTTGAGGATATAAGTCCTGGACATCACGAGATAAAAGTAAAGGCTATAGATAAGGCTGGCAATAATAATACGGATAGCGTAAAATTCCACATCGATAAGGAGAAACCTGTAGTTGAGATAATACATCCTATCTCCGGCGGATACGAGCTTGATAATTCTGTCAAGGTAAAGTTCAACGTCACTGATGATGTAACAGGCCTTGATAGGGCAGTGATACACGTCAATGGCAGTGATATACCTATAGGGAAGGATACTTCTTACACTCTTTATAACAGGTTTGAAGAGGGTGAAAATAACCTTTCTGTAACTGTCTATGACGGTTACGGCCATAAGGATTCTTCCAGCGTGAGTTTTTATGTGGACCTAACGACTCCTCAAATGTCAATAGATAAAATATTCGAAGAGAACCGATCCAAGCGGATCATAACTATCGAACAGGATATCAACCTCAAATTGTCTTCTGAAGATCCTATGTTCGGTATTGAAGATATTAGATTTGGAATTGTAAAGAAAGGTGGTTTTTTTGCTTGGAATGAATCTTACAAGTGGGAGGATTATGAACAAAATACAAAGGTAACTTTGCCAGGTACAGGAAGTTACGATGTATACCTACAGGGAAAAGCTGTTTCTGGTAAACTTTCAAACACCTGTAATTTTACGGTCACATATTATACCGAAAAACCGAAGGGTGAAATCAGGATAGACAACGGTGCTGAATATACAGGAAACAAATCTATCACCATAAATATAGACTTAAAACCACATGTTGACAATATATCATACATGAAGGTGGGTGTGGATGATAGTGACCTATCTTTAAAAGACTGGATAGAATATCAACCCGTTTATAACACTTCATTCAGTTCTAATGATGATCATCACAGAGTTTGGTTGCAGGTCAGAACAGGTTGTGGTTTGGTATCAAACGTATTCAACGACAGCATAATATATTACAAAAGCCCACCTGAAGCAAACCTTTCTCTCTCAAGCAGTAAATCCTTCAATGGCTCAATACCCATGGAAATAAGCGCACACAATGAAAATAGTAAAGTTGATTTTGAAGAGATGAAATTTGAGATAAATAACAACTCTACGGGATGGGTAAATTTTGATGAGCATTATACCTACAACTATTCGATCAAAAAGAGTGGATATTATGAGATGAAATTGTTTGTGAAGGATTCGGTTGGTTGTACTGCTACTGACTCTAAGGAAGTATTCATAGATCCTAATAAACCAACTTATAGCTTTAAAATAGATGCTTCTAACTGGACCGATAGTAGATCAACCATACTACTAAGCACAGCTAATGATGATATAAGCGAGATATCTGATGTTCGTTATTCGATCTCAAAAGCTAATCTAAGCAAAGAAAAGTGGTTGGATTACTCTGAAGCCCATACGTACATGTTACCCAAGACAAGTGGTGAGTACACTATATATGGACAAGTGAGAACTTCTAAAGGACAAGTATCAAGGATCGTCTCCGAAAGTATCACTTTAGATATCGACCCGCCAACAGGAGATTTCAACATTAAAAAAGATATTACTGGTGAAGTCAATATAACGCTTATTTTAGATGCAGAAGATAATTTTGGAACTGTTAGTAGTGTAAAAGTCAGTTTGAAGAACGAAACTGGTGATGAAAGAACATACGATTATGCAAGGAGAATCAAGTACCAGCTACCTGACGATTATGGTAAACACAAGGTTTGTGTTCAATTCATAACTGAAAACGGCCAGAAGTCCGGTGAATATTTCGATTCAGTATTCCTTGACAATAAAGGTCCTAAACTAGAAAACTTCACCTTGCCTAACAAGATAACCGACCAAAAAAATCTATCGTACAATATAAGCTGGAAGATGAAAGATAAATCACCTATCAAGACATACAAGATATTCATCAATTCCTCTGATAATAGTACACAACCAGAGAACCTAGTCACCTCTACTCCCTATGTTAAATACGAGTTCAAAGACAAACTCAATTATAACATAAGCGTGAAAGCAATAGATCGGTTTGGCAACTCCAGGAATTATACAAGAAATGTTACAATAAAGATAAATTATCCACCTAAAGAAGGTAAAATCACCTTCCCTGAAAAAATGGTCGAGGGTGAGCTTACATTCAAAGCTTCTAGTGAGGATCCCAACGGCGATTCTTTGAATTACCGATGGTATGTAAACGGTAAAAAGGCAGGTGGTGGGAAGTCTTTCACCGGCAACTTTGGTCCTGGTAAATATAAAGTCAAACTTGTGGTCAGTGATGGTGAACATGAAAAGACGATAACAAGAAAAATCACGGTAGAGTCAGAGGGTCTCAAATTAAGCGAAATGATGGATTATATTATCCCAGCATCTGTGGTTATCGGTGTTATTCTAACTGTTGTTATAGTCTATCTATACATGAGACGTAAAGAGAAACGCAGGAAAGATATGATCAGAGATGCCAAGAGCGATGATTCTAAATCCAGCGATAGAAAGAATGTACGGAAAGTATACTGTGAACTAAACGATACCAGTGAAGAACACGCGTGGCAGTATCTCAAGAAAAGCGATCTGAATATGGATAAAGATAAATTCAAAGTGTGTACCACTGTTTTGATAAGTTCAGGTGTTCTGGATCAGTATGGTGCAGAGGATGAAGGTGATAGAAGAGTTGTGTATGTTGGTGAGGATGTTGATACTTCTATCTTAAAAGAAGATGAAGTTGATATCGGGGTTGAGGATGATGTAAGAAAAGATGAGGATAGTGTAGAGAAAGATGAAGACCTTTCTTCAAAGGATGACGATGAACATTTTACAGAATGTCCAAATTGTGGAGAATCTAATGAAAGCATTGCAACAGAATGTCATAATTGCGGTAAGAGTTTTTTAGAAGATGACGAAGAAGATGAGAACAGCGAACAGTATGAAAGTGAAGGAGAAATAAAGGATCGATCAGAGGATCAAAATGATAGCCAGAACTCACGTGAGAGGAGTTCAGTTAACGGGATGGGTGTTATGAAATCTCGGCCCGACAATTCACATCAAACAGGTGATAATCAATGAATTTTGTTTTTTGTTTTTTCAAGGCTAGCTATCTGAATGACTCTACTAAATTATCCGAAATGGAGGTGAAATAAATGGATATATCTGACAAAAAAGGCATATATGGAAAGTTTCTAGTTGCGATGTTCCTGGTGCTTATAGTGACACAAGTGTTGGCTCCAGTGGCTTCTGCTCAATCTAACAATTCGACCGATTTCAAGAACTCTAAGGCATACAGTCAGTTTGAAGGTATAATCGATAGAGGGAAGACAGTCTTTGTGGTGATAGCAACACCTATCCTGACAGTTGTACTAGCACTACTATTGGGTAAGTATCTACTGGAACTAAGAAATGACTCTGCTGATGCCGATGATCTCGATAAATACAAGGATCGTGCACAGAAAGCAGCCTTCGTTTTCATCGCAATTATATGTATAGACTTCATCATGTATGCGATGCAATGGATAGCAGGGATGTGAATCGCTGTGATCTGTTATAAAAACCTATTACTCAGACCCATTTTTCTATTATTTTCACTTGAAGATAAAGGCGTGAAACCTGGTAGCATCAATGCAGACCTATACATGATCGGTATGCTCCTTTATGCTGGTGTTACAGCATTGATGTGGATAATAATCGGTTTAGAGCTTTATAGATATATGGTGGTATTTGAAAAAGATAGGGAGCATAAACAAGAACTTATCAAAACATTCGTAGCTGGTATTGTTTTACTTATTTTTCCATGGTTGTGGTCCACAGCCATGTGGTTGCTGACAGGAGAATTTGAAGGTCCTGTCAAGTTCCCAGACCAATGGTTCACTATTGTTTATTCATCAGGTATGATCACTTACGCTCGTGAAAATAATCTTACAGATTTGATAAGAGGTAATTAGATGTTTTTTGACAAGAAGAAAGGAATGAAAGTTGACGGTAAACTGACTCATGAACCCCCCGAAGAAGGCAAGAGCTTCTTCATCGAACCAAAAGAAGGAAACGCCTGGGATGCAGTTGATCTATTGAACGTAATACATAGTGGAGAATACCGTTATTCACATGAATACTTCAAACGATATCACGGCAAGGTTTACATCAGGCACTGGTGCAATGAGGGGATAGAATCTATCAGAGGTAATATCAAATCAAGCTATGAAGGTGCTAGGATCCTCGATTCTGACACTATCACCGATAGGCGTGGAAAAGAGATATTCTTCCAGACTGAGGATGCTCTTGCTGGGGCGTACTTTACTCTAGAACGTCCACCTTTTTACTCGATGAAAATAGAGGCACACCATAACCCATACCCTATCAAGTCTTTATTGAGCACTCTATCTGAAGCTGATGGTGAATACATTTTACAGATCTTGATGAAAAGTGAAAGACGCTCTAGATGGTATGGAAGAAAATGGTCGGCCATCATTTTGAATAAGATATTTGGTGGTCACTCAAGCTTTAGAGATCTCTATAACAAGTACAGCAGATCTGAGCATGCTAAGGAAGAGGACCTTGCTAACCTCATGTACGATAAGGTTCACTGTAATCAACCCCTACATTTCCAATTTAGAGTGCTTGGTACGAAAGCAGATGTAGAAACTCTTGAAGAAGAGATAAGAAAATTCCATAAGAACCTTTCACCTTTCAGATTTGCTCATAAATTATCAAACAGATTCAATATCAATTTCATCGAGCCTAAACCAGACAAACCCAAGGATGACAACCCGTTATTTCAATTCCTGAAGGCTATGAGACAAAGAAAGTGGTGGAAAGATGGAGCATTATTGGGTAATATCAGGGCTAGACATCCTACAAACTATAACGTTTTTTCACCACAGGAGATGAAGTGGCTCTTCAAATTACCTCAAGATAATCTAGGTAATTATAACATAGTCACATCAAAGACAGGAAGGTTTACTGTTAGTCCAGAAGTAAAAGCTGATGTTGAAAAAGATAACTTGAAGGAAGACGCATATTTCCTTGGATACGACGAACGTAACAATAAAGTTCCTATATTGGACCCTTCGAAACATACGTCCATATTAGGTGAAACCGGTACAGGTAAAAGTACACTGATGGTCAACCAAGCACTTTACAGGATCAGAGAAGGTGAGAATGTTGTATTTATCGACCCTCACGGCGATAGCGTTGTTCGACTGCTAAATAAGATGCACCCAGATAAACTCGACGATGTTATCTATATACACCCGATGAAAAGTCCGATGGGCATCAATGCACTTTCTTTAGTTGATTTTCCTGGTGGTGAAGAACGTCTCGATGAGATATCTGAACAAGAGAAAAAGATGGTGAATACAAGTAAGGGGGCTTCTTTGGATAGGGCCACTGAGCACCTAGGAAACATGATTAGAAGCCACTTCGGGAGGCAGTTCTACGGTCCTAGGTTGGATGATATATTACAATGGACAGCAAAAGCTCTAATACCTATGAAGGGTGCCAATTTCGTTGACTTCTATCATGTCCTAAAATCTAATGAGACTGCTAGAAGATTCAGGAAAGATGTACAGGATCATCAAGTGAGAGGATGGATAACTGACAACTTATTCGAGTTCGAACACGAACACAAACAGAGTACGTTGAATAAAATAGGGAAGATGGTCCGTAACAAGTCGCTCAGGAGGTTGCTATGTCAAAGAAACCCACCTTTGAAGTTAGAGGATAAATTGAAACCCGGTAAAGTTATACTGATAAACCTTTCAAAGGCAGTACAGGAAAGAAATACGATCAATTTTGCAGGATCATACTATATCAACAGGATATGGTCTTCTATATTATTGAGATCGGAGATAAGTGAGAAAAGAAGGAATAAAACACATCTATTCGTCGACGAGGCAGGGAATTTCACCGGTGAAATCCTCAAAGAGATGCTCAGCGAAGGAAGAAAGTACGGTCTATGTTTAACACTAGCTAATCAGTATCCAAGTCAACTAAGAGAGTCCGTGTGGGAATCGATAGAAGGTAACGTTGGTACGGTTGTCTCTTTCAAGTTGGGACAAGGTCTTGATAGGATGTGCGATCTTTACGGTGAAGACGTGGAGAAAACTGATTTCAATTCTCTTAATGAATATTCCGCCTTAGTCAAAACCACAAAAGGTGAAGTCACACTTGTGGATGAAACATTAGAACCAAAAGCAAACAATACTCGATGGAGATATGCTCAAAAAAAGGATTCTGACAAGAGAATTCCCGAAGAGTACGTGTTAGATAATATGAACAAGATGGCTCCTGGATTTAAATCTCAGATGAAAAAGTCTAATACACCAAGATGGGAGTCTTTTGAAAATGAAATATGGGATCTGTTGAACGCAGTACTCGGGTTGAAAGTAAAGAATGGTGATGCAGTATTTGCAGAAGATGTGAGCGATGAGTTGTACAGAGATGACGTCATGAGAAATCTAGATACGCTTGCACAGAAGGGATATATTTCTTTAGAAGGTGAAAACAAAAAGATCAAACTCAGGGATAAAGGAAGAGGTAAATTCCTACAGTTGGCAGGAAGCAGTCCCACAGCTGGTAGTAAAAGACATAAGATCATGGTAGCTCATATATACGAACTGTTGGTGGATGAGGGTCATGATGTAGAGATTATTAGACAAGACGTGGACACAACCGTTCCAGATCTCACAATGTACAATGTAAAGAACAACGTTTTGGACTATGAGCCATGTAACGTAGAATATGAACACAAATCTAAGACAAAGCCTGAAAGAGTACTTAAAAATCTGGCTAAAGCTGATGTGGATGAATCTCAGGTAATATTCTTTGTAGATGATAGAAAGGGAGCGGAGAAGCTTTTGAATATCTTGGAATACCCGTACAAAGACGATGGCAGCCAATATGTTACCAAGGAAGGTAAGACTTTTGACCCAGAGGAAGAATTCAGACGACATTACTGGAAACCTACCTGTGACACTGATCTAAAAGACATATCTTGTATCTACATATTCGTAGAAGATTGGAGAGTAGAGTTATTCAATCCAGAAGATGGAAAGATCTATAGTAGCAATCACATTGAATACAAAAGAGCAAAAAGGGACGGTTACTACATCGATTTGAAGGAACAGGACTCCCTGGATAACCTTCTCGAAGAGCTGGATGAGGAAGAATTGGAAAAGGATACTGATGATAGTGAAGAAGAGGATGAAAAATCAGAGGAAAGTACAGTGACACCACTAAAAATTGAAAGAAACAGGGATATGGATCTGACTGAGAATACGGAACTGAGAGAAAAATATTATGAGGCAAAGACACAGAATAAAGAAGATGTTCTAGAGGAGATCAGAGAAGAACAACCATTTAAATTTGAGATAATGGAACAGGAACTGATGTGTGGTGGGATTAGGTCCAAAATAGAGCAACCAGAGTCAATGGATGTAGATTTGACAGATGTCCCTGGTAGAGTGAAAGGATTGATCAATCTCATAGAAGGTGTCTATGCATACGCAAGGAATCAAAAATATGGTCATACTACTCCCAGACAACCTGTATCTACCACAGATTTGTTAGTTGAAATAAGGAGTCAAACCAATATAGAGTATGACAGTAATTTTGGAAGGGATATATCTAAGCTCCTTAAGAAGTGGGAAGTACCTAGAGATAAAACTGACGAGAAAAGTAGGTTTAACTTTGAGATAGACAGCAAATTGAATTATTTCAAATCTCTCCATAGATTATACTTGATGAAAAATTGTGGTATAGGAAAATTCTCATACCCATCTATACACAGCAAGACCAACCACATAGTCTCAAGATATACCCTAATAAAGCTATTTGAACGGGAAAAAACAAAGATAGCGGGTAGAAGGGTGTATGTGTATGCCATAACACCTCAACCGTTAGATAAGCTGTTCATGGCCATTCTAAACGGTAATAGAACGATGTTGAAAGAGGAGTTAGAAAACAAGACGGGAATGAATATAGAAAAGATAGAAGAAGTCTTAGAGGATCTAGGAGTCGAGGTGATAGGTGAAGGTGAATATGATGTAGAAGATTTAAGACAGCAACTTTATAACATTCTAAAGTAATACGATTCTTACTGGGAATTCCCATCTACTATCTACTTTTTTGTTTTATTAAATTTTTATTTTATCAGTATAAACAAAGTGAAAAAATCGGTAATCATGGTTTATTTCAACAAATCATTATAATAACCCCCTCTGCACCCGGGGTTGAAAGGGGTATCCAGTAATTATTATTAAGGTTATGATAAAATTGAATTCGTGGGGGGTGCAAGGGGATGTTGCAGGGGGTATAATTTGATTATATAATTATAAAAATAGGTAATAGGGTTATCCAGAATATTATATTAGTAGCATTTCATTTTTTTCATGGGGGTGCATATTATAAAAACACCCCTTCTACATCCCCGTTTGTAGGGGGTATCCAGAGAATTTACTAAAATGATGTTATACCCCTTAAAATCACTACGCACAACGACTATGATGTATGGGATTTTAGCGTTAGCGTAAGTCCGGCCGCGGGCTTGTGTAGATAGTAGAGATTGAATTGTTTTCGTTGTTAGAGAAGGTCGAATTTTCTTTATCGGGACCGTTTAGAAAGTAGAA
>CAZEXI010000054.1:0-14756 GCA_964516805.1 uncultured Thermoplasmata archaeon | reverse complement strand
GTAAAAAATTCTCTTTAAACATTATATACAACATCCGACTAATTGACTAAACAGATGGTAGAAGGAAAGATTTTTGACATAAAACAGTTCGCAGTACATGATGGTCCTGGTATAAGAACGACTATTTTCTTCAAAGGTTGTCCTTTGAACTGCTGGTGGTGTCATAATCCAGAAGGTATTACTCTGGATAATGATATATTTTATTATAAAACAAAATGTATCAGATGTGGGACCTGTATAGATGTATGTCCAGAAGATGCCATCGAGATGGATGGATCGATCTCGATAGAAAGAAAAGAATGCACTGGTTGTGGACTTTGTTCAGATAACTGTCCATCCAATGCACTGCAGAACACTTTGAGGACCATTACATCGGAAGAGATTATGGATGAGATCAGAAAGTCGATAATATTCTATGATTCCTCTGACGGCGGTGTAACTTTCTCTGGAGGAGAGCCTTTGATGCAGCCTGAATTTTTAAAAGAACTTATCGATAAGTGCAGTAAAGAAGAAATTCACATCACATTAGATACATCTGGATATGCAGAACCCGATATCTTTGGATCTATAATTGATAATATTGACCTTTTCCTATATGATCTGAAGATTATAGATGATGAACTTCACAAAAAATATACTGGTACCTCTAACAAGATGATATTGAGGAATCTAAAAACTCTTTCAAAAAAAGGTAAAGAAATTATAATGCGTTTTCCAGCAATACCCGGTGTTACTGATACTGAAAAAAACCTAGATGAAGTAACTGATTTCTTATCAGAACTAAAACACATAAAGGAAATAGACGTACTCCCGTACCATGATGTAGAAGAAAAGTATAATAAACTGGGTAAAGAGTATAAGCTTGAAGGGTTGAAATCACTCAAAGAAGAGAGTATTCAAAGTATCAAGGAGAGATTCGAAAAAGAAGGATTTTTTGTTAAAAAAGGTGGATAAATATGGATAAAACAAACCTCAGTTCGTGTTCAATAGATATCGAAGAAGAGATGGAGAATAGACGGAGATCAGTTAAACCTATAAATGAAAGGATAAGGAAGCTAAGAGATGAAAGTGTTGATAAAACTGTAGAACTCTCTTCTGAAAGAGCTGAACTTATCACTGATTTTTACAAAAATAATGATCTGGAAGATCATCCAATATCGGTTCAAAGAGCTTTAGCTTTCAAATATCTGATGGAAAACATCAGTTTACCCGTTGAAGAGGGACAGTTGATAGTAGGGATAAGAGGGAGCGGTATCAAAGAAGTACCCACTTATCCAGAAGTATGCTGTCATAAACCTGATGACCTTGAAGTCCTCGATTCTAGAGAAAAAAATCCTTACAAAGTCGATGATGAAGTTAAAGAGAAATATGAAGATGAGATACTGCCTTTCTGGGAAGGAGAAACGATCCGTGAGAAGATCTTCGAACAGATGACTGACGCTTGGAAGGAAGCTTACGAAGCAGGAGTTTTCACTGAGTTCATGGAACAGAGAGTTCCCGGACACACCGCTGGAGGCGAACGAATATTTCAGACTGGTCTCAACGAAATAAAAGAAGATATCGAAGAAAGAAAAAAACATCTAGAATCGATAGGTGATGATGGTCCTCGTAAGTTCGATGAACTAGAAGCCATGAAGATAGCTGCAGATGCCATGATAACCTACGCTCAGAGATACTCAGAGAAACTTAAGAAGATGGCTAAAAACGAGGACGAAGAAAAAAGAAAAAAAGAACTAAAAAAGATGTCTAAGATATGCGAAAAAGTTCCAGCCAATAAACCTACTACTTTTTGGGAGGCCTTACAGCATTATTGGTTCGTTCACGTAGGTGTCGTGACCGAATCGAACCCATGGGATTCATTCAATCCAGGAAGATTGGACCAGCACCTTATACCTTTCTACAATAAAGAAATTGAAAAAGGAGAGTTAGATAAAGAAGGAGCAAAAGAACTGTTGGAATCATTTTGGCTAAAGATCAATAATCAACCCGCCCCACCCAAAGTAGGTGTTACAGCACAGGAAAGTAACACTTACAATGACTTCACAAAGATCAACATAGGTGGATTGCAAGAAGATGGTTCCTCAGGCGTAAACGATGTATCTTATTTACTTATAGAAGTTTTAGAAGAGATGAGGACACTTCAACCCAATACAGCTGTACTTCTCAGCAAAAAGATACCGGATAGATTCCTCAACAAAGCTCTAGAAGTTGTCAGCCCAGGATTTGGTGAACCACCGTTCTTCAACCATGATGATATAATCAAGATATTACTCAGGCAGGGTAAATCGATTGAGGATGCAAGGAATGGAGGCGTGAGCGGATGTGTTGAAACAGGAGCTTTTGGAAAGGAGAGTTACATACTTTCGGGATACTTCAATCTGCCAAAAGTTTTGGAGCTTACTTTGAACAACGGTATCGATCCAAGATCGGGTAAAAAAGTAGGAATAGAGACTGGTGATCCTGATGATTTCAACACGTATGAAGAATTATTCAACGCTTTCAAAGAGCAGTTAAAATACTTTATAGATGTCAAGATGACCGGTAATGATGTGATCGAAGGGATTTATAATAATAACCTTCCAGTGCCTTTCTTATCTTTATGGATAGATGATTGTGTTCAAAATGCAAAAGATTACAACAGCGGAGGAGCGAGATATAATACACAGTATTTACAGATAGTCGGCCTTGGAACTATTACTGATTCGTTATCATCTTTAAAATACAATATTTTCGAGGAAGAAAATTACTATATGGACGAAGTATTGGATTCGCTTTCTAATAATTATGAAAATGATGAAGTGATGAGGCAGTTATTCCTTAATAAAACTCCAAAATACGGAAATGATGATGATTTCGCTGATGATATAGCTAGATCCGTTTTTAACCTTTGTATCGATGTCGTAGAAGGCTATCCAACTTCACCTATAAGAGATGCTTCTAAAAGAGTATATGGTCTTCCAACAACAGTACATGTTTACTTCGGTAGTGTATGCGAAGCAACACCAGATGGTCGTTTGGATGAGAAACCGTTGTCAGAGGGTATATCTCCAGTGCAGGGTGCTGATAGGAATGGAATAAGCTCAGTCTTTAGGTCTGTGGGAAAATTAGATCACGTCAAATCAGGTGGAACTCTATTGAATCAGAAATTATCTCCTGATCTGGTACAGAACGAAGATACCCGTAAAAAACTTGGTAAGCTAATGAGGGGGTATTTTAACATGGGTTCACACCACGTTCAGTACAACGTTGTAAGTGCAGACCTATTGAGAAAGGCACAGGACAATCCTGAAGAGTTCCAGGACTTGATGGTCCGTGTGGCTGGATACAGTGATTATTTCGTAAACCTACCCAAAGGTTTACAGGAAGAAATAATAAATAGAACAGAACAGCACGGTTTCTAATACCTCAATCTTATCTCCATGCCTGGAGCGTCTTTTTGTTTTCGTTTAAATCCATTCTTTTCGTAGAATTCGTATGCGTCATTAGCTGAAAATAATTGAACATCTCTAATCTTCTCCTCTCTGCATTTTTGTAAAATGTCTTCCATTATCTTTCTTCCTAAGCCTTTGGATCTGTGTTTTTTATCCACTATCCTATCTAAAATCAAAGCATGCATGTGACCATCAGAGATAACCCTTGCACAGCCTATCAGATGATCTTCTGAATAAGCAAAGACATGATACCAGCTATTTTTTAAGTTTGATAAACTTCATCTTTTGATAATTTATAATCTTCATTCCAACCTGTAGATTCGAACAAGTGAAAATATTCATCTTTATCAGGTAATTTTTTACTCAATCGCATAAAAAAACAAAGGTTTATTGATATATAATTTTAAAGTAAAATCGAATTATAATAATTCTAGGGAGAAATTTTATAATTCAGATGTGGTCTAAATTATCTCTACATCGTTTGAGGTTTGATTATGATTAAAAAGATAATAGTTTCACTGGTCATAGTATTGCTAATAATGATAAGTTCTATATCAGCAGCAGGATATGATGATACAAATTATTTTAAAAAAGGATCAGAGATTAATATTGAAAGAATTGGTCATGAGGAAAATACGACCAAAAACGATAAATCATATTCTATACCTTTTGATCAAAAACAATATTTAAATGAAGTTAAAAACTATTCTTTAAACGATTTAAGTTTTAGCTATCATATGATCAATGACGGTGAAATTAATAGGTTAAGAGATGCCTTCAGTATTGAAACCAGTAAAAATAAAAATAGTAATCAACAAGGTTTATTATGGGGTGATGAAAACAAAGATGAACTGATAGAATCTACAAAAATTGTAGACAGCACTTATTTTGATAAAGGTTCATTACCATCTTCAAAGGATCTGTCTGCCACACCTTATTTTCCAGAGGTAAAAAGTCAAGGTCTTCAGGGCTCCTGTGCAGCCTGGGCTATCACCTACTATTCATATGGGTTTTTAGAGGCTAAAGATCAAGGCTGGACCGACGCTTCAAATGGAAATCCAAAACATCTTATGAGTCCATCTTGGACTTATAATAAGGTTACGTGCACAGAAGATATATCATCTATAAGAGAAAATGCTGAAATCATTATGGATTGGGGTGTGAGTTCTTTATATAACTGTTCATACAATCAAAGCGATATCAATAATTGGGGTAATGAGTCAGCCTTCAGAGAGTCTGTAGAACACAGAGGAGAAGATTTCTTTTATTTAGGATATGATGAAAATAATACTATAACAGATCTTAAAAATCTCTTAAACTCTGAAATACCTGTAACATTATCCATCGATTCACGTCAATTTTCTGAATGTTTCTCAGATGGAAATTACGTTATATCTTCCAAAGAATATGAGAGAAATTATCCGGACCATAGTAATACGATCGTAGGATACGATGATGATATATCAGATGACGGTGAGGAAGGTGCCTTTAAAGTAGTTAATTCATGGGGTAAAAGCTTTGGCGATGATGGTTATTATTGGCTCACATACGACACTTTAGAAGAGATGGGTATTTTATCGAACCTTCAGTATATCACAGATAAAATTGATTATCAACCATCTTTGGTGGCAACATGTGAGGTAGATAAAGAACCGCCTAGGATGGGAGATATATCACTAGATAATATCGATGATAGAGGGGTAAGTAAGACAAAAAAATTCTACTACAGGGAAGATCCTAACTTTAACAACACTTTTCCCTCATTCATGTGTTTTGATGTTAGTAAATTTTCTGATCGATGGGATGAAGGTAAAGACGCAGATTCATTCAGTCTAAATATAGATTCACCTTTTGGAGAGATAAGTTCATTCAAGATGGAATATTATGAGGATAAATACATACCGTATCATCCAGATTACATATCTGAAGAGTCAAGTGATACACCATCACCTACATCTTTTGATGTAAAAGTGGATTTTTATGGCCCTTCACATATCGCTACTACAGTTCCAAATCCAAGAAGTACTCATGTAACTTATGGACAGAATGTATTAGTGACTTTTACAGAAAGTATGGATACAAACATTATACCTGAACTAAAGCAGATAGGTGGTTTGGACCCAGGTGGATGGGAATTTGAAGAGTGGTACTCTGTAAAAAACAAAAATGACACTGCGGTCTGGTCACACAACCCATGGAATATTATGGAAAATATCACTCTAAAGATAAGTGGTTATGTCAACGAAACAGGAGTTGAAGGAGAACCATACCAGTGGTATTTCAAAACTGATACCTATGATCCAATTATAATCGGTTCTAACTCAGATTTTGCTAAATATGCTGACGATTATGGATGGTCTGGTGATGGTTCACAAGAAGATCCTTGGTTAATAGAAAATATAGAAATAGATGGTGAATCAAACAGTTCATGTGTATACATCTCGGGTACTGATGACTATTTCATAATAAGAAATTCAATTTTTCATAATGCCAATATAGGTATTAATTTGGATAGAACCTCTAATGGCATAATCCAAAATAATACTATCACTAATGTTGGAACGGGTATTAATTTAATCGAGAGTATCAATATAGATGCTATTAACAACAATATAAAAATCGAAAGAATTTCAAATCAAATCAGTGGTATATATTCATCAAAATCTAATGATAATAGATTTATAGATAATTATATAACAAGTGATATCTCGAATAGAACTTATTTAACTGGAATAGAGATCAGCTCGTCCGATGATAATATAATCCAGAATAATACCATAGATGATCACTATACCTCAATAAGAATATACAGATCTAACCAGTGCAAGATAAAAGATAATAAAATAAAAAATGAAACCGTGGGTCTTAACATTATAATTTCAACTGGGATGAGAGTCATCAATAACTCGTTTAGTAGATGTGGTATAAATTTATTCGGCAGAGGTAGCTACGGAGAACCTAAGAAATATTTTACCACACATGAGATAAAATCAAATACAATTGATGGTAAGCCCATAATATATTATGAAAATAAATCCGACATGGTTATAGATGATGATATCGGTGAATTGATCCTGATATACTGTTCTAACATCACAGTAAAAGACATAGACCTGGACCTAAAACCTGGTATTATTATTCATTCAAGTAAAGATATACTTGTTAAAAATACTACTCTTTCCTTTGATTATTATAACGAAAGAAATTATGGTTTCTACGGTATTTCTGTAGGATCAACAGAAAATATCTCTATAAAAAACTGTTTATTAATAGATGGAGCAATCTGGACTGAAAACATATCTGAATCATTATTTTACAATAATACCATTATAATTAAAGAAAAAAATAATAAAATGAATGAATCCTTCATAAGTGTTGGAATCGTAGCCCATGATAGTCAAAATTTGACAGTTAAAAAGAATACAATTACAGAAACGGATTATGGTATGTATTTCTTCAATTTAACATACAGCAAAGTTATCGAAAATACAATATCATTTACAACTAATTGGGGGATGTTTTTTATAAATATAACTAAAAACTTTATTTATCATAATAATTTCTACATGGATGAGGATGTATCTGGTTATAGAGGCTCTGCAGGTATTAGGGGTTATACTGAAGAGGAGGTAATTTACTATGACTGGGTGGATAAGATATGGCCAGTCAATAACACGTGGGATGATGGATATCCACAGGGTGGAAACTATTGGAGTGATCTTGATAAAAAAGATACAGATGGTGACGGGATCATAGATACACCATATTATATAGAATCAAATCAGGAAAAAGATAGAAATGTAGACCGATATCCTTTAGCTGATCCATTCTATCCAAGAGATATAGCAGGTTATCCTCAACGGATCATCTCAGCAAATCCACGACCTAATTCATATAACGTTAGTTTAGATCAAGAGATAAAGATCGTACTTAATGGGAGTCTAAATACCTCTGACACACCTAAAATAGAGCAGATAAATGGTAATCAAACAACAGGTTTGCAATTTCTCGGTTTTTCTGATACCAATACTGAAAATGACACAGTTACCTGGTCTCACGATGAATGGGATATGGGAGAAAAGATATCATTAAAATTATCATCTTATAGTTTTCTATATAAAGGGACTAATGATAGCTACTCTTTCTCATTCAAAACCTATGAAGAACAGCCACCTGTAATCACGGATATATCAGCTAAACAAATAAAAGTGGATGAAAATTATACGTTTCTCGCGAAGATAGATGATGATTCAGCTATTGACAAAGCTAAGGTTGATTTCTGGTTCGATGGAAACAAGACAACTTTACCTTTATACAATATATATGAAAATATGTACAAAATGAAAGTCAAAACTCCAATTAATGCAACGCATTTTAAGTATATCATAAGAGCTGTGGACACTTCTGGTAATGTTTTTGAAACAGAAATTAAGAATTATACCTTAATAGATGATATACCACCAGTGATCAAAATAAAGGAAATCGATAGAATTCAAGTTTTTGAAAATGTAACCTTTAATGCTTCTGAATCACACGATAATATAGGTATCAAAGACTTTTATTGGGACATTGATGGTGAAAAATTCAATAAAAGTACCGTAACGAGGTCCTTTTCAAAAGTTGGTAAAATAATAGTTACTGTCTCTGTAGTTGATTATTCTGGAAATATGAATTCTAGATTTATGGTATTGACCGTTAACGATTATATAAAACCAGTAGCTAGAGCTGGAGGAAATAAAACAGTGAATGTAGATGAGAGAATAAAATTAGATGCCAGTAATTCTACGGACAACTACGGAATAAGAGAATACATTTGGAATTTCAACAACAACACGTATATAAGTAAAACCATAAATTACACTTTTAAAAGGATTGGAACTTACAGGATACAGTTAACTGTAGTCGATATAACAGGTAATGAAGGTATTACAAATGTTACTTATACAGTTAAAGACCTTGAGCCCCCTCATGCAGATGCAGGAGGGAATATTACAGCAAAGGTAGGAGAAACGTTAACATTAGACGGTTCTAATTCTACAGACAATTATTATATTTATCAATATCTTTGGAAAATTGATGGAAGTGTATATAAAGGAGAAAAATTGGAACATACTTTTGATAAATCAGGAGTCTATGATGTAACTTTAGAAGTAATAGACATATCACAAAATACTGATGAAGATAACATAACTGTCATTATAGAACCATACAGCGTAAAAGTTGGCCCGGTAATAGACCAAGATGGACATAAATTAGAGGGTGTTAAAGTTAACCTTACTCATAATAATAAGACTTTAGACAACGGAAATACTGATAAAAATGGAACAGTTATTTTTGAGATAGATTTCAATCCAGATGATGAAGAGTTTGATCTTATTTTAAGTGATGATAGATTTGAAGAATCTAAGAAATTCAGTTTTAATGGTTCTGAATCAGATGAAATATCTGTTAAAACAATTGATAAAAAGAACGGAAACGGTGATAAGGAAGGATATCAAATCCCAATTATAATAGCATCGATAGCTGTAATCGTACTGATAATCTTATGGATTTATAGAAAAAAATCCGGTGAATTTTAAATTTCTATACTCTCACCGGGTTCCATAAGCTTGTTTTCGATACCTTCTTTATCCAATCTTTTGATCAATCCTTCAGCATCCTCTGTACCTTCAGAAGGATCATAATGGAACGGTACTACCATATCAGGTACTAATCTTAGGAATGCTTCTACGTAATCATCATAGAAATCTGGAAAACATGCTGTAAAGATCAATGTAGAGTCTTCTACATCAGGGAATTCAGGAGAATCTCCTGTTGTTATTATACCTTTGTAATGAAAAGCAACGCTGTCATCCGTGCCCCAGCAATCGTTGTCGTACACTTCTATTCCTTCAAAATTATCCCCAGGTTCTGCTACTTTTCCTTCAAGGTCAAATTTTTCCAATGCTGTTTTAGTGGTATATAACTCGGCATTTTTACCATATTTTTCGTAATGTTCTTTTTTGAAATGATCATCATGTTCATGTGTGAGTAAAACTATATCCGCTTCTTTTTCTGGTTCTACAAGGTAATGTGGATCTATAAGGATGTGTTTATCACCAAATATCTCTAATGCTGCATTTCCTAACCATCTGACCTTCATATTTCTCACCTTACTGTAAGATTGTGATTTTTAGATTAAAAAACTTATCCTTTTTTAGTTTGTTCGAAAATTGTGAAATAAACCATTTAAGTAAAGACGGGTCTTATGTATTATCAAGAAGTGATTATGATGTCTATAAAAAGTGTTATCGGCATATTGACTGTTACTATATTGACATTGTTTCTATTAACAGCAGGGATATCTGCTGCTTTGAGTGAGCAAGGGAATAGTATTATTGATGATGAAGGGGTAGGAGATATTGATGATCCTGGTGACCGTGGAAATGGTACTGATGACGATGATGGAGATGACAACGATGATAATGAAACTGATGACGATGATGGGGATGATGATGATAGTGATGATGGAGATGACAACGATGATAATGAAACTGATGACGACGATGACGATGAAAATGATGAAGACGAAGGAGGCATAGGTCATTTTGTCAATGGTACTTCTGGTAGATTTGTTTCATTCGATCTCTTTCAAAATGAAATTAAAAATTACACGGTTGAAAGAGTAAATAAATCTATAACAGCCTTTAACAAAATTACTTTGGGAAACTTTGTTATTGATGATAAAGAGAGCAAAGGATCATATTATGAAATCGAAGGTGACGATACAGAGATAAAAGTATATGATGTTAGATCGGGATTATTAAAAATAGATAGTGAGACAGAAGAGTTGACAAATATAAGTTTTGAATTAGGTGATTTTCAAGTAAACGGTAAAAATGGCCGTAATCTAAATTTAGTGTACGATAATTACAGTGCTAAAATATTATCTGTGACCCAAGGACCCCCTGATGATATCCCAAATGATGAAGAGGATAATGGAAAGCCACCTGTGAATATAACTCCACCGAATACAAAACCTGGAAATGATTTTGAGATGGATGTAGAAAACGGATACGTTAATTATAGCTTTAAAGGAGATACCTTCATATTATTCAGAATGACAGAAGTTGAAGACGGAGAAGAGAGTGAAATGGATGAGGACATTAATGAAGGGATATCTAAAGGTGAAATAGGTGGCGAATTAACTATAGATAGTGAAAAAGGAGAGTACAAACAAGTTTCAGTTAATTACGCAGATATGAATATGATGTCACAGGTCAAAGATAAGAACAGAGTCAGAGTGATGGTCTCTTCTGACACTCTTGGAGAAAAAGGAAAAATAGTGGCTGCAGAGATCTACAAGAGTGTATTAGACGTTGATGATATTGATGACCTTGAAATCAAATTTGATGGTGAAAAAATATCGATGGCTAACGATTACAGTGATCTAAACGATACATCGGATGGAGCTGAATATCTTGTATCAATAGGTCAGGATAAGATACAGGTTTTAGTAATGGTACCACATTTCTCTACCCATTCGATAGATATAGTAAAGACGATCGAGAGTGCACCTGAACTGATAGGAAACTTTTCGTATTATATACCAGCAGTTGTGATAACCGCTTTAATAATTGCATCAACAGTATGGATATCTAAAAAGAGATAAAGATAAATAACCTTACCTTCTTTTTTTTTGTCAAGTGATTTGTTATGCAGTTAATTGAGATCTTATATAATTCAGCCTTAGGGATAATGACAGTCGTTTCTTTTGCATTGACTATAATATCTTTTCTAGCCTATAGAAGATCTAGAAATAGCCGGATGCTTTTTATCGAATCAGCATTTTCCATGTTCTTAATAAAGGGACTATGGCTTACATATATATCTTTTATAGAACCTATAACTGGCGAGTTGTATTTTTTGATACCAATCCTTGTATTGGACACCTTAATACTGATAACATTTTACATCTGTGCTCTTAAGGGGTAAATACATGGGTGAGCCTAAGATAGAACTAGAGACTAGAAGGGATATTTATGATGTTATTAAAGAATATCCTGGACTTCACATGAGAGCTATACAGAGAAAAACAGATTATGATCTAAATCTTGTTAAGTATCATCTTATAAAATTAAAAGATCAAGAATTGATAACTGAAATAGAAAAGGAAGGATATAAGAGGTACTTTCCGGATAGCTCAGGCGAGATCAAAATTGATCATCAAGATAAGAAGAAATTATCATTACTTAGGAACGAAAAACCACTTGGAATAGTACTTTTTACATTAAAAAACGAAGAAGTAACTCATAAACAATTGAGTGAAGAATTTGATATGGCTGGTTCTACACTTTCTTATCATTTGAAAAAATTGGTAAATAATGATATACTTCTGAAGAGAAAAAGAAAATATAGAATAGAAGAACCAGAACGAATATCTAGGCTTCTTCTTGAGTATAAACCTCCAGAAGATGTAGTTGAAGGATTTATCGATATGTGGAAAGATTTCTCATTATAAGAAAAATTTTAAAAAATGAATTATATATAAAAAGAAACAGTAAGAAAGAATAATAATAATGTCATAAAAATAATTATTTATAATGAATAACAAATAATGATTCTAATAGAAATTATGATAAGTCAATAAGGTGAAAATAATGGTAGGCAAACCTTCAGGATTGGATTTGACAGGTGATGAAAAAGTTATATGGTCAGGACGAAGATCAATGAAGACATTTCTAGGACCATTATTCGTCGGTATACTGATGATATTAGTAGGGATAGTTATTTATTCAGGTGTTTTACCTTTACCTTTTGATATACCGGGTGATATTTCCCTTTATGTATTTCTGGGTCTTTTGGGACTAGGTCTGATAATTCTTCTTAGTATCTATGTTAAAAGGTTAACATCGATTTATGCAATAACTAATGAGAAAGTGTACAGCAGATTTGGATTCATCTCTAGAGACATCAACAGCGCAATGCTCGAGAACATAACCGATAATGAACTATCTCAAAGTATCATCGGAAGGATTTTTGATTATGGCACAGTTAAGTTCAACACAGCTGGATCTTCAAATGTTGAAATCATATTTAAAGGAGTTTCCAATCCTCATGATAGGATATCGAAAGTTTATTCACTAATAGATGAAGCTGAATAAGGAAGACTTTAGTAAAAAATAATCAAAACTTTTAGTTTCTATTTTTTTATAATTATCTAAATATGTGTTGTTTTTAATCAGTCTGAATCTTTGAATCAATTTTGATTTAATTATTTTATATGTTCAAAAATAAAAAAAAGAGTTTTTATTTGTTTTTAATCTTTTTTGCATAGATAGCGATCGCTAGTAAACCAGACACTATCGTTATCGAGACTATCAACAATAATATAGAAAATCCTGGAGTTCCTCCACCATTTTCTTCCTTTTCAACCGATATAGTTTTTTCTATATAATGAGTCTCACCATCATCATCCGTTATAATAAGTTCAACAGTATAATCCCCAGATTCATGGTACTCGTGAATTGGGTTTTCTTTTGTACTACTTTCACCATCTCCAAAATGCCATTCATAAGATTCTATTGAACCATCTAGATCTTTTGAATTATCATTAAATTCAATATTATCATCAGTGGTAGGCTCATTTGGTGTTAAACTAAAATTAGCATCTGGTTCCCTATTATCGATCTGTACTGTTTTAGATATTGTGTAACTATCACCATCGTCATCAGTGACGATAAGTGTAACATTATATTCTCCATTATCTTCGTAAGATATTATAGTTATATTATTTGTTGAAGATTCGCCATTTCCAAAGGTCCATTCTCGGGATACAATATTTCCATCATTGTCAAATGAAGTATCTTCGAATGATATATTCTCTAATGTTTTTGGCTCAGAAGAAGAATAGCTAAAGTTTGCAATAGGTTGTTGATTCCCTACTTTGATAGTTTTTGAAATTGAGTCAGATGTAGCATGATTATCCATTATGGTTAAATTAACATCATAAGAACCATCATTTTCATATCGATGTGTAACTGTCTTTTCAGTACTACTTTCCCCATCACCAAATTCCCATTTCCAAGTCACAACGGAACCATCTGGATCTGTTGATTCATCAGTAAATTGGATTTCATCTGCTGTAGTTGGATTAGTTGGTGAATAGCTGAAATCGGCTTCTGGATAACGGTTTCTTACAATGATCAGGACAGTAGCAGTATCACTTATTCCCCAGTTATCAGTAACTTTTAGTTCTGCATCATATAAACCTGGAGTTTCATAAGTATAACTGGTTGAAATTCCAGAACTATCATAAGTTCCATCTTCGTCGAAATCCCATTGATATGAATTTATGCTAGAACTTTGGGAAGCTGATGAATCACTAGCATCAAAACTTACACTTTCTCCTGAAAGTATATTGGTGGGATCTGCTGAAAATGAAGCAGTGGGTGGGTCATAATCATCTGAAACTGAGAATACAACGTTTGCATCGTTTTCATCTCCTGTATTACCATCCCAGGAACCTTTAGTGATTCTTTCTCCATTATAAGGTTCTGTTTTCATTCCTCCTAATGCATCGGATGTTATATCATAAGAACCAACATAACTACCGCCATAGTATGAACTAGCGGGTGGATCTGGTTGACCTATGTCATCTTTCCCACCTAAATCACCTTCGCAGATATCTGCAAGATCATCACTTGTAGAATCTTCTTCAAGTAGAGTAATTATTATACTATAACTTGTTCTATCTGTGTCGGTTAATGAAAAAGTATATGTTTCATCTATCGTAGGGTTATCGTTACCCCTAACAACCGGTACAGCCGACTCTTTATAGGTTACTGAATTTCCTTCTTTTAACCCTACCCAAAAATACCATTCAGCCTCTCCACGTGCAAAACCATCCATATCATCATCCGCTTGAATTTCCTGAATATGCACATTTAAATAGGCGTCAGTAGCCATTAACTTTGTTCCAGAAGTTACAATATTATTATTATGGTCATCAAATTCTCTAGAAGTTGCATTAGTAGACTTTACAAACAATATTAATCCACAGCTAAAAAAAAGCATTGTAGCTATGATTATTGATATTGTTTTTTGCATATTTTCACATTCTCAAAAATATATGATTAGCTTATAAATAAAATTTTTCCTTATTTTAAAATAGGAATAATAAAATACTTTTTGTGCTATTTCTCTCATTGGATTAAATTGTAGTTTTAATTTTTTTTTATATGGATATTATGATTCTTTGTAAATATTTATTGTTTTTTTTTATAATAAGTAGAGCCATCGGAGGGATTTGAACCCTCGACCTGCTGATTACAAGTCAGCCGCTCT
>CAZEXI010000053.1:0-15515 GCA_964516805.1 uncultured Thermoplasmata archaeon | reverse complement strand
TATGTAAACGAAATAATCAGAGAAGCAGAAGGTAACGGTGATTATGAAGTAGGTGTTCAGGATATAAAAAGAGATGAAAACTCCGTCAAAGAACAAAGGGTTAGATCAGCAAGATTATATGAGATCACAGAAAAATATGGTCTGAACGATAACAAATTACAGGTGCCAGATAAGATATTAACCTCAAGCAAAGAAACTGCAAAAGGATTCTTGAAAGGATTGTTCACTGCTGATGGAAGCGTTCAAGGAAGTAATGAGAAAGGTGTTTCTGTACGGTTATCTAGCTCAGAACTCAGTCTATTGAAAGAAGTGCAGCAATTACTACTTGGATTCGGTATAAGCAGTAAAATTTATGATGAAAGAAGAAAGGAAGGAGAAAAAGAATTACCGGACGGTAAAGGTGGTAAGAAGAAGTATAAGATAAGGTCACAACATGATCTGGTGATTAGTAAAGAAAATCTACATAAATTCAAGGAAGAAATAGGATTTGTAAGAGATGATAAGAACGAAAAATTGGAAGAGTTATTGAATGGATATAATAGAGGTCCTTATTCTGAAAAATTCAAAGCGACTGTTGAATCCATCGAATATGACGGTCATGAAGATGTTTACGATCTAACTGAACCAGATACTCATTCTTTTGTTGGTAATGGATTCGTTATCCACAACTGTGGCGAGCAACCATTGGAGGATTACGAAGCCTGTAACCTTGGCCATATCAATCTATCACACTGTGTTGAAAATGGAGAAGTGGACTGGGATAAACTCGAAAGATTGACTGACATGGGTGTTAGATTCTTAGATAATGTGATCGATGCAAGCGAATTTCCTGATGTAGAAGGTTACGAAGGAGAAGGAGACGCTATAAGAAAAAATGTAGAAGCCAACAGAAAGATCGGTTTAGGTGTTATGGGATGGCACCATATGTTGATGAAACTTGGTATCCCATACGACAGCAACAAAGCTATAGAAAAGGCAAAAGAAGTGATGAAATTTATAGATGAGAAAAGTAAGGAGACCAGTAGAGAGATCGCAGAGCAGAGGGGCAGATTCCCCAAATGGGATGAATCTACTTACGAACAACCTATGAGAAACGCGACAACAACTACCATTGCACCTACCGGAACAACAAGTATGATCGCAGATACCAGTGGAGGTATAGAACCAATATTTGCTGTATCATACGTAAAAAATGTACTTGATGGTGAACAGTTGATAATGCCGGATCGTGTTTTTGAAGAGATTGCCAAGGAAAGAGGTTTCTACTCCGAAGAACTGATGAAAGAGATAGCTGATCATGGAACTGTTACTGATATAGAGGAAGTCCCAGATGATATAAAACCATTGTTCAAAACAGCGTTAGAGATCAAACCAGAGTGGCACATCAGGATGCAGGGTGCTTTCCAGGATTATGTTGACAATGCAATCTCGAAAACAGTGAACTTCCCAAATGAGGCGACTGAAGAGGATATCAGAGAGGTTTATAACCTTGCTTATGATCTTAAATGTAAAGGTGTTACAGTCTACAGGAGTGGGTCCAGGCAAGAACAAGTGATGGAAGTAGAGGGAGAAAAGAAAGAAGAAGAAGAGAAAGAGTTCAAGAAGAAACCTAGAAAACGACCTACAACAGTAACTGGTACAACCAGAAAGATAAACACAGGGTATGGAGCTTTGTACATAACCATTAATGAGGATGAACATGGTCTCTTCGAAGTATTTGCTCAGATAGGCAGAGCTGGGGGCTTCACTCAGTCTTTCACTGAATCTTTAGCAAGATTGATATCACTGCAACTTAGGTCAGGTATAGATGTTCAAGATATAATCAATCAATTAGAAGGAATAAGATCGCCAGAGATAGCATTCGATCAAGGTCAGAAGATACTATCCATACCTGATGCCATGGCTAAAGCACTAAAATGGCATCTTGAAGGTAGGCCTAGGGGAGAACAGGCAACGCTACCTACAGAAGGAGAAGAAACTCCAGAAACATCAGCAGCTAGAGAACTGGTCTCTAAAGGACTAAATCCAGCTTGTCCAGAATGCGGAGCTATGCTGACGATACAGGAAGGATGCAGGAAGTGTCCAAACTGTGGATACAGTCAATGCTGAAAATACAGATTTAAAAACACTTTTATTTTTTCTACTTTTCATATATATATTTTTACCGTAAACGCCCATAAATTAGATATAGTAAATCCTATTAGGGAAAAACGGTGGTAGAATGGAGAAAAGGAAGAGAAAAGTAATTATTATGGGCGCAGCAGGCAGAGATTTCCATAATTTTAACACAGTGTTTAGAGATAATGAAAAATATGAAGTTGTAGCATTTACCGCTGCCCAGATACCTGATATTGAAGGAAGAAGATATCCTCCAGCATTATCTGGAGAATTGTATCCTGATGGAATACCAATAATTCCAGAGGATGATTTGGTAGATGTTATTGAGGAAGAGAATATTGATGAAGTTGTTTTTGCTTACAGTGATGTGACTCATGAGCATGTGATGCATGTCGGATCTAAAGCTGTAGCAGCAGGAGCTGACTTTGTCCTTCTAGGAAATTATGAAACTATGATCAGGGCTCGTGTACCTTTGATATCTGTTTGCGCAGCAAGAACTGGATCTGGTAAGAGTCAAACTACAAGAAAGATATGTGAGATGCTTAACGAAGATGGAACAAAATTAGCAACGATCAGACATCCGATGCCATATGGTGATCTTGAAAAACAAGCAGTTCAAAGGTTCGCTACATATGAAGATCTTGAAAAATATGACTGCACTATAGAAGAGATGGAAGAATATGAACCATACATCGATAAAGATATGGTCATATATGCCGGTGTTGATTATGGTGCGATTCTAAGAGAAGCGGAAGAAGAAGCTGATATAGTCGTTTGGGATGGAGGAAACAACGATACCCCATTCTACAGATCGGACCTTCATTTTGTTGTAGTAGATCCTCACAGAGTCGGTCATGAGACTAAATATCATCCAGGTGAAGTCAACCTGAACATGGCAGATGTATTCATAATCAACAAGTGTGACACCGCTGATGAAGAAGATATCAAGCAGATGGAAGAAAATCTGGAAGAAGTAAACCCAGATGCTGAAGTTCTCAGAGCTGATTCACCATTGACTGTTGAAGATTCTGAAGAGATCGAAGGAAAGAAAGTCCTGGTTATCGAAGACGGTCCGACCGTTACACATGGTGAGATGCCTTTCGGAGCAGGAAAGATAGCAGCGGAAAAATTCGGTGCAGAAAAGATAATAGATCCAAGAGAACATGCAGTAGGTTCAATTAAAGAAACATTCGATAAATACACACATCTAAAAGATGTACTCCCAGCCATGGGATATGGAGACCAACAGAAGAAGGAACTGGAAGAAACGATCGCTAACTCAGATGCTGACTTAGTCGTATCTGGAACACCAATCGATCTACATAGAATACTAGATATCGACAAACCGATGTTGCATGTTACCTACGAACTAGATGTTCAGAAAAAAGGCAGACTCAAAGAGATTCTTGATGAGTTCATGGAGAACACTAAAGATCTCGTACACAAATAAAAACCCATTTTTTCTTTTCTTGTTTTCAATCAGAAACAGTTAAAAGGTAGAATGACTCTATTTTAAATAGGATGAAAGTAGACCTGGCTGATGAAAATAATTTCGTACAAAAAAATAGTTTATGTGCTCGCTGTCGAGGTACAAAGAATTTATGCGGGAGAGAGCGATGTCCAGTTTTGGTTAAGTATTACAGCAAGATGAAATCTGAACCCATGATAGATGGTACAGATATATCGGGTTCTTCTCCGCCAGGTGTTTTTGTTGGAAGATATGGATATCCTAAGGTAGATATCGGTCCACTTGTTCCCCCCTATCATGGTGATACCAGTGAGTTGGATATGCCAGAGAAATGGATTGGAAAAGATATCAACGAAATAGTAGATACTAGAACACAATTGGTCAGAGGCAAGTATCCGATCCGTGTAGACAAATTTCAAGATAATAACAGGGTTATTGATTTTACTCAGCAGATGGCTCTTTCAAAGGAACCAGCAGAAGTAGAAGCATTTTTTACAAAAAAACCTGCAGGTAAGATCCAGTTGTCTGATTCGGTACAGCCCTATGGTCCTTCAGCACCATTGAAGGAACTCGACCTGGGAACTATAAAATTTGATAGAAGATTGGATAAAGCCTATTTTGATACTGATCTTAAAGCAGTAGATGCAGTCAAGAGATTGTATGAGAAAGATGTTTACATATCTAAGATACAGAGGGCGTTCAGCGTTGGTGCTTTTGGTTTAGATGATAATAGAAAGTTCGTACCGACAAGATGGAGTATTACTGCGGTAGATGATACCATCGGTAAAAATCTTAGAGAGGAGATCAAGGATTACAGACCCATAGATGAATACAGAGTTTATGAGACATGGGAATTGGACAATCGCTGGGAGATACTTATGCTTCCTCGAACATGGATTTACGAACTTGTAGAAGCCTGGTATCCTGAAACTGCCTGGAATCCCCATGGGAACAACATCGCTATAGTTTCAAGCCATGAGATGTACGAAGGTAGGAGTGATTATGCAGAGATAGGAGGATGCTTTTACGCAGCTAGATTGGCGATAGCTGAAAAGTTGTCTAAGGAAAAGAGACAGGCTGGGGCTGTTATATTGAGAGAAACTCATCCCGGTTATATCATGCCTGTGGGCGTTTGGAATGTTCGTGAAAATGTAAGGAATGCGTTAAGGAAAGAGCCTAAAACTTTTGATGAATTGAAAGACGCACTTTTCTATATGTCTACAAGATTAGATATAAAGATAGATACCTGGAAAAAATACAGTGCTGTGCTTAGAGATTCTTTGTATCAGACAAGATTGGAGGATTTTGGCAGGAACGGTGATCGACATTGGAACTAGATTTTAGCAAAAAGGAAGGTATAGATGGTGTAGATATAAATATAAAAACATGTAAAACTGCACTTTCAAAATCTGGTCTCGAATCTGATTATGCTCTCAATCCATATACAGGTTGTTATCACGATTGCAAATATTGCTACTCCCCGTTTGTTATTAAAGAGGAAAGAGAGTGGGGCTCCTTTGTAGATGTGAAAAGAAATATCCCAAAAGTACTTTCTGATGAATTGAAAGAAATCGATAAAGGGAGTACAATCCGGATAGGCAGCGTTACAGATCCTTATCAAAAGATAGAAGAACAATATAAACTCACTAGAATGTGTTTACAGCAGATAAAAAGAAAGGATGTACATACCATTATCCAAACTAAGTCTGACTTGGTTACTAGAGATATAGGTATATTAAAAGATATGGATATAGATGTAGGGTTTACTATAACATCGTTAGATGATGATTTTAGAAGAAGATTTGAACCGAATGCACCATCCGTATCAAGAAGGCTTTCTGCTCTTAAGGAATTAAAAGGTAATGGAATTAATGTATGGGCTTTCATTGGACCTTTACTTCCTCATTTCAATGATAAGGAGGATGAATTAAAGAGATTGTCTAATACTCTAGAGGCAATAGGTGTAAAAGAGATATATCTTGATAAGCTCAACATGAGGAATGGAATTTGGAAAAAATTAGAGAAAGTTTTATCAGAGGATTTGTATGATGAATATAAGAAAATATTTTCGAAAAACAAAAATTATTTTGAGAAAAGAAAATCAATTTATATAAAAATAGGAAAAACTGTTTTTTAAAGTAAAGTCTAAATACTTAAAAAAAACATATAATGATTTGCAGAGGTAAAACGTAATTTTGGGTTAGTTTTTTGCCCAAACTAGAGGATTTAATTCCGATACAGTGTAGACCGAAGTATCTAAAGAGGGGTGGAGGTTAGATGAATAATAATAGGATAGAAATAATTGAAAATAGCCATTATGATAGACCAAATTTTTATGCACTCTTTCCAATTTTAGAAGCTACCATTGATCTCAAGGGATGGAGTGAAGTACCATCAAATAAAGAAAATGCAGTATTATTAAAAAGATTAGTCCCAGAGTTAGAAAATCATAGCTGTTCTAAAGGTTATAAGGGAGGATTCATAGAAAGGTTAGAAGAGGGAACGTACCCTGAACATATCTTAGAGCATTTGACGATAGCTTTTCAAAATATGGCTGGATCAGATGTCACCTATGGTAAAAGTAGAAAGATTAACGATAATATATTCAAGGTAGCTGTTGAATATGATAATAAATCGATGGCTTCAGAAGCTCTGAAAGGATCGGCCAACTTGTTGAATTCTTTACTTGTAGATGAGAAAGATGAAGAAGATTTGGGAAGGATTGTGGATGTAAGTTTGAAGAGAATTAAAGAGGCATATGAAGATGGAAAGGTAGGACCTAGCACACAAGCAATTTTAGATGCTGCAAAGAAGAGAGATATACCTGTTGAAAAGTTACATGATGAGTACAGTTATTATGCCTTAGGCCAAGGAAAATACAGGCAGAACATTTGGGGCCCAGTAACTTCTAAGACAACTATGATAGGAGGAGATATTTCTAAGGATAAAAAATTGTGTAAAGAAATATTGTATAAAAATGGTTTTCCAGTCCCTAGAGGAGATATTGCTAGAGCAAAAGATGAAGTGTTGAACTTAGCAGATAATTTGGGTTATCCTGTTATATTAAAACCGGTAAAAGGTCATCATGGAGATGGAGTCATAGGAGACCTAAGATCAAAAAAAGAAGTATCAGATGCATATGAAATAACCAGCAAATATTCTGATTATATCCTTGTTGAAGATTTTGTAAAAGGCAGTGATTACAGATTTTTGGTTATCAATAACAAGGTGATCGCTGTAGCAAATAGGATACCAGCTCATGTTATAGGTGATGGTGTATCGACTATAAGAGAACTGATTAATGAAATAAACGAGGATCCAAGGAGAGGCGAGGGTCATGAATCCTCACTCACAAAGATAAAGCTGGGCGAGGAAGAGAGGACACATCTTGGTTTGACAAATAAAGGACCTGATTACATCCCTGATAAGGACGAAAAGGTGTTTCTCAGGATAGGAGGAAATCTAAGTACTGGGGGTACTTCAAAAGATATTACAGATAAGGTACATGTATCGATAATCAAGGAAATAGAGAGGGCTAGTAAAGTAATAGATATGGATATATTAGGTGTTGATGTGGTTGCTGATGATATTACCAAACATAAAGATGAAACAGAGTGGTATATTATAGAAACAAATGCTAGCCCTGGACTTAGGATGCATCTACATCCAACGGAGGGCAGATCAAAAGATGTAGGTACAAAGATAGTAGATATGTTGTTCCCTGATAATAACGGTAGGATACCATTGATCAGTGTAACTGGAACTAATGGAAAAACCACTACATCACGTTTAATAGATTGGATAGCTAGAAAAGACGGATTCACAAGTGGGTTAACCGATACAGATGGGATATGGATAGATGGTAAAAAGATAATAGAGGGGGATACTACTGGCCCGTGGAGCGCTGGGGTTGTTTTAAACAATAAGGATGTTGATTTTGCAGTATTCGAAACTGCTAGAGGTGGAATAATAAGAAAAGGGTTAGGATTTGATAGATGTGATGTCGGTGTTGTTACAAATATCAGAGAAGATCATATCGGTATAGACGGTGTAAAAGATCTGTACGATATTTTTAGAGTAAAATCCCTGGTATTGGAGGTTACAAAAAGGGATGGAGTAAGTATAATCAACGCAGAAGATGATTTTTGTGAAGATCTAATGAAGAGAAGTCGTGGCAGGCCAGTACTTTTCAGTAAATCACTCAACGATAAAATAAAGGAACATATAAAAGAAGGTGGCGAAGCTTTTTATGTAAAAGATAATAAAATAATACATTCCAAATGTGATACGGAAGAGGAGATCGATTCTTTATTCAATATTCCATTTTTGCAAGGAGGTGTAGATTTTTTGGTAGAAAATTTACTAGCTGCTGTATCATCATCTTATGCTGTTGGGCTATCATTAGATAGTATTAAGAAAGGAATAAGATCTTTCAGTATGGATGAGGAGAAAAACCCAGGCAGATTAAATATGTTTTCCTACAACGGAAATGATATAGTTTTAGATTACGCTCATAATCCTGATTGTTTCAGAGCTTTAGGAGAATATGTGAAAGTGTTAAAAGCAGATAGGAACATTAGTGTTTTTACGGTTCCTGGAGATAGAAGTGATGAGATGATGATGAAATGTACAAAAGAGATGGAGAAATGGTCAGATTATTTGATTTTAACAGAGAATCCTATTGTGATGAGGGGCAGAAGGAAAGGAGAGATATGTAAAAATATGGAAAAAAGTATAGGTCTTCCAAAGGATAAGTATGCATCGTTTGATGATTATAAAAAGGCTGTTCAACATGCTTTTGAGGTTTCTGATAAGGGCGATCTTATAGTTTTAGCGGACTTAGATGTAACACGACAAGATGTTATGGATATCATAACAAAGGACAAAGCTATTCATCGTTCAATGGAAGAGTTAGGTCGCATGACTCAAAATTAAATTTAGAACCTTTACCTACAACATGTATTTTAACATCACTAACTGATAACTGTTCACCCAATTCTAGATCAGGTGTATTACTGACTTTGATATGACTTCCATCAAAAACTATGACGTTGTTTTTTCCGATGACTTTGAACTCAGATTTATCAAAATCCCATAAAGCAGCTGTATTGTCACCGATTCCTATACCCAATATACCAGGATTTTCGCAGACTACATGGATCAATCTAGGGAATCTTTCTCTTGTTGTAAAATGAGTATCTATTATCACATCTTCGATGAAACCTAACCCCTGGGTAAGTTCAACTTCACCATGAACGAACGGTTTTTTTAATAGGTCTTGCGAGATCATTATATTTGTCATACAAACTGAACCTGCACTGGTTCCTGCTAAAAAAGCACCATCTTCAAATTTATCTTCTATCAAGTTGAGTAGTTCTGTACCTCCTAATAGAGCAGTTATCCTTAGTTGATGCCCTCCAGTGAAAAAGAATGCATCCTGTTCTGCTGCATTTTTGAGCAATGCTTCTTGATTTGCTGAATCTCTATTTTCAGGGTTTATGATATGAGTATTAGCGCCCATGCTATCAAAAATTTTAGAATAGTCTTCACCTGCTCTTTGAGGATTAGCACTAGCAGATGGTATTATCCCTATATTAGGAGTACCTTCAGTTATTGTTTGTGATATGTTGAAAAATTCTTTCATCAATGGATGGTCAGCCGATAGTGCTACATTTCCTCCCATTGTCAATATTTTACCTTTTCTCATTTGTATCAAATAAAAATATTATTTTAAATATACTTAAAAATTTCGTACATGACCATCTATTCATCTTGCTCGATTTTAGCTGTTGGTTTAGAATGGCTTACTTTATATTTACCATCGCTAGGTGGTATTACAATTCGTTCGCCGAAATCGAACTGAAATCCGCTAGATAATATATGTACTGTGATACCTTCTGTGGTGAACGGTTTACCCGGTTCTACATCTGCAGTGTTTGAAAAGCAGATTGTTTTTCCGTCAACAATCACTATATTTCGGTTTCCTAAAACGGTAAAATTTGAATTATCAAGATCCCACACAATGCCGGTCTCTTCTCCAAGCCCGATTCCTAAAACACCAGGATTTTCAGTGACAACGTGGAATAATCTGGGAAATCTTCCTCTCGCTGTAAAATGAGTGTCTACTACTGCATTTTCTATAAATGCAAGGCCTCGAGTAAGCTCTACCTCCCCTATCATCAGGGCATCTTCAGCAAGTCCATGAGCTATCATCGTACTTGTCATACATACTGCTCCTGCACTGGTTCCAGCTAAAGCACTACCATTCTCGAATTTGCTTCTGATAGTCTCAAGCAGCTTAGTTCCTCCTAGAACAGTTGTTAGTCTAAGCTGATTACCACCTGTGAAGAAAAATGCATCGACTTCTTCCGCCTTTGAAATTAAAGAGCCTGTATTGGCTGAATCTCTTTCTATTGGATGTATGATGTAGACTTCAGCTCCCATCTTTTCAAAAAGTTCTGAATATTTCTTTCCGGATCTCATCGGATTTCCGCTAGCTGTAGGAACTATTCCCAATCTTGGCTCGAATTCACCGTCATCACCTGCAACCTCTATAAATTTTTTAAAAAGAGCCACATCTGGAGAAAGTTTGACATTCCCACCCATGGATATTATTGTTCCTTTAGACATTTTTACTCAACTTCTGTATTTTTATGGAATAGGTATTGACCCATATTTAAGTTAGTCAGTACCATCTATATTAAATTCTTTTCTATTTGTCTGTATATTCCGTTTTTTTCTTTAATATTCAGAGTGGGTTTAGATTGTATATAAAGGTATTGTAAATTTTTCATTCCTCATCTTCTCTCTTGTCGATGGTTTTCTTCTTCCAATGACCTGTTAGGAAGTATCCAAAAGAGAGGAAGGCGATTATAAAGTTACTTAAAGCCATACCTATCCAAACTCCAGTTATTCCCATACCAAATCCAAAGTTGATTTCAAACAGATATAGATCTATGAAAGGTAATGCCAGTAAAGCTGAAAGGAATAATCTCAGCATCCAGATTCTAAACAGAGAAAGACTCATTGCAGGAACGGTATGTCCAGTACCTCTGAAAGTTGAGTCAAAGATCCTGTAAACACCGAAGAACGGTATGGATATTGAGAAGATCAGAAGATACTTGGCCCCTATATCGATCACTTCTGGATTACTGATAAAGAACCCTATGATGCTTTCTCTGAACAGAACCATCATACCACTGATAGAGAACATTATCACTAAAGCGACCATGATGGATTTCTTGACGATGGTTTCTGCTCTTTCCTTTTGATCAGCACCAACGTTTTGGCCGACCATCGTCATCGAAGCCCCAGCAAAACCCCATATAGCTATTGTGATTATATGCACGACTCTTCTCCCGATACCATAGGCTGCTACTGAATCTTCACCGAACACTGCAACAAGAGCGAATAAAAATACGAAACCAAGAGCACTTCCACCCCTAGCCATCGTGGCTGGTAGACCTATCTTTACTATCTTCTTTATCCAGGAGAATTTTAGTTTTAAGTCTTTTAGTGATAGATTTATATTCACTTTTCCGTTAAAAAGCAAGTAAATACCGACAACAGCAGCTATTGTTCTGGATGAAGCGGTAGCTATGGCTGCTCCAGTGACACCCATAGCGGGAATACCTAGGGCATCTACCCCAAAGATAAGGATAGGGTCGAGAATCATGTTGAAAACAACAAGTACTGCTCTTATGAGCATCGGTGTTATCATATCACCGATACCTCTCAGTAAAAATCGAAATGATATATATGCATAGATAAATGGCATGCTCAAAAGTACTATCCTTAAATAAGAAGTAGCTAAAGGAAAAACATCGCTAGGTGTACCAACCAGAGATAATACGATAGGAGCGATAAGGAATCCAACGATACCTGTTGTTACACCTATAATCATAACAAAACCGAACACCTGTCCAGCAGCTTCATTGGCCTGTTTCTTTCCTCCAGCTCCAGTATGCTGTGAAACCAAAGATACACCGGCGGTCGAAAGTCCCATACCGATTGCTAGGAACGAAAAAATTATTGGCCAAGCTGCTGTGGGAGCACCGACCTCTGTTTTACCCAATTGTCCCAACCAGAAAGTATCAACTATATTGAACATCGTGTGCATGGCACTGGATATCATCACAGGTATAGCTAAAACTAAGATGGTTTTGATGATAGGACCATTAAGTATCTGCTCTCTCCTTTCTTCTACATTCTTTTGAAATAATTTTTTCAACTTGCTATATGACCAATTCATTGTTTAAAACAACTCTTATAGACCATTCATAAATTTTTGAAATCCATCTTCAATTCTTTGTCTACGAGCTTCCTAAGCTTATCTGATAAATCGTCGTATTCAGGGATAGTTAGGTCTCTTATAGGTTTCCTTGGCTTTCCGATGTCCATACCTATCTCTTTGGCACTAGCTTTATATCCTGCTGGAAAAACACCTGCTGATTTACTGAACCTTGATAGTGGTGATAAGAATTCTTTTTGTACCTGTCTAGCCTCCTTTATTTTATTTTCTTGGTATAATTCATAAACTTTTACTGCGAATTCTGGTCGAATATTGGAACTCCCAGGCACTCCACCTGTACAACCCATCATAAGACTTGGAAGCAATAATGAGTCTATACCCTGGAGTAGATTGAAACTGTTGTCAGTTTTTTCCAAGATTGACATAACCAATTCAAAGTCCCCGCTGCTGTCTTTTAAGCCTACTATATTATCGTGTTTGTCTGCCAGCTCTGCAACTGTATCAGCTTCAAATTTCACACCAGTTGCACTTGGCAGCTCGTAAAGTATGATAGGTAAATCGATTGATTCAGCAATCTCCCCATAAAAATCTATCAGCCCCTGCTGATCTGGTTTGAGATAATATGGTGTTACAATTATTACACCGTCTCCACCTTTATCTTCAACGAACCCGCTAAGTTTGATAACCTCTTTTAGAGAACTAGATCCAGTTCCTGGAACAACTTTTAATCTTTCATCATTCTGATCTATCACGGTTTTGATGACTTTTTTTCTCTCTTCAATAGTCATGGTCGAGAATTCACCAGATGATGCTGATGGAAATAATCCATGTACACCCCCTTCTATAAGATAATCAACGAAATCTTTCAATATTTCTAAATCAAGTTCGCCATTTTCATCGAATGGCGTTAACATAGGTGGGATGATACCCTCAAATTTTGTCATAATAACTACCTCTAGAAAGAGCGATTAATTTTTCACTATTATGTTTTTTGTATGAAAATCAATAATTCAGAAGAAATCACCTATCTTATTTCTTCGATATATATCGATCTCACTCAAAGTAGTAGTTTTAGTCTGCGATGCTGCAAAAACGATAGCTTCAGCGACTTCTTCAGGATCAGTGACTTCGCCTTTATCAAACTTATTTTTATATTCCTCTCCATCCTCAGATTGTATTTCAGTTCTTACTTCAGAAGGATTTATCAACGTGACCGCAACACCATCTTTTCCAACAACTGCTTCTATGCTGTGAGCGAATCCCTTTGTCCACCATTTACTGGCTGCATATATTGGGTTGAACGACCGAGGATGACTTGAATCAAAGCTTCCTACGAAGATGAGATTTCCCTTTGTCTCTCTAAGATGAGGAAGTACTTCTCTTGTAGTGAAGAACATGCCGTCTACGTTTGTGTCCATCATTGCCCTATAATCTTCAGTAGAAAGAGATTCTATGTCACCATATCTGATCACACCAGCGTTGTTAACCACTATATCGATCTTACCAAAATGATCTTTGGTTTTTTTGACCATCTCTTTTATTTCGTCTTCTTTTCTAACATCAGTTGGAATCGTTATTATTTCAGTTTCATTTTCTTCTAAAATCTCATCCTTAGCTTTCTTTAACTTTGACTCTGTTCTAGAAGCCAATGATAAATTAACGCCTTTCTCAGCTAATTTTTCAGCTGTAGCAAAACCGATCCCTGCACTAGCCCCAGTTATTATCGCTATCTTTCCTTCTAAACTTTTATAATCTACCATATTAACACCATTCATATATCCAATCTTTCTAATGTTTCCTTTTTGGGTTTTCCGTTTTTGTCCCAACCCATTATATTGTAATATTCATCTAGCATCATCTCAAGATCAAACGTATTTCCGGATGATGCTCCTTCTTCAAGAGGTTCAGAAAACCTTTCTGGGAGTCTATCATCTTCTCTACCAAAACCAGCTTCAGCATTGAATTGTCTTTCTAGGTTGTAGATCCTTTCTCCCACATGATGCAGATCTGTAATCTTGAGTTCTTCACCTGTAACAGCTCTCATAAATCTGGAATAGAATTTTTCGTCCAGCGCGAAGGAACTGAACTTACACAAAATTAATGAGTCCAGGTATGCATTCCTTTCTTGAGATCGTTTAACGACCTCTGGTTTACCACTTGTTTTGAATCTATCGAAGAGTTTAGGCACACCGAATATCTCTTCACCGATCAGGTAACCTCTCAAATGACACCCTCCTCTATTTGAAGTCGCGAACGACAAAGCTTGACCGGAAGCGCCTCGGGGGTCATAAGCTGGCAGTTCCATCCCTTTAACGCTCATGGAGAAATCACAGCCATATCTTTCACATATCTCTGCAGAACCGTCAGCAAGTTCGTCACCTACTCCATCTCTATAAGCAGTTTTTCTGATAAGTTCCTTAGGGTCAGTTCCAAATCCAGGAGTTTTATCCCATATATCTTTCTCACTCATCTCCATGGCACAGGCGATTGTGCCTCCTGTAGATATCGTATCAAGCCCGAGTTCGTTGCACAGATAATTTGCTTCAGTAACGGTCTCAAGATCAAAGATACCAACATTAGCTCCCAAGGCCCATACACTTTCGTATTCTGGTCCTTTTCCTTCCATATTTTCTGTTTTAGTTTTGAGTCCACATCTTATCGGGCAGGCGTAACAACCAGTGTGTTCCTCAACGATCTCTTTCTTCATGACCTCTCCAGATAATTTATCCGCTTCTTCTCCAGATGCTTCTCTGAAATTATGTTTCGAGAACATGCCCAACCAGTTGAGAAGGTTTACCAAGATAGGAGTTCCAAACTGATTCAGACCTCGGGAAGTGACCGGTGATGAATCTATTTTGGATCTAGCTTGTTTAACGTATGTCTTCAAAGATTCTTTATCATTCAAAGGTACTTTTTTATTTCCATCAACTGTGATCCCTTTTAGATTTTTACTACCCATGACAGCACCCATTCCATTTCTACCGAATACACGATCTCCTCTGGTGACTATTGATGCATATTTCACAAGATTCTCCCCAGCGGGACCTATGACAGCAGCTTCTTTGTCTAATTTATTTAAGGTGGGAGTTACTTTTTTTCCCCATAGATCAGTCTTTTCTATCTCGATTTTATCATCACTTATTTTTAAGACGGAGTGTTCTTCAGCTCTACCTTCAACTATCATCGCGTCTATTCCACACTGTTTAAACTCGTTTCCGAAAAAACCTCCAACGTTTGAGTCAGAAATAGTACTGGTCAAAGGTGATTTAGATGAAACTGAAAATCTTCCTGAAGTAGGGACCATTGTTCCGGTCAAAGGACCAGCAGAAAAGACCAATATGTTATCTGATAAGGGATCCGAGATGGGTTCTATCTCATCGTACAAGATTTTGGCACCGAGGCCTCTTCCACCTATATATTTTTTCAAAATGTCGAAACCTATCTTTTCATATGATATATCGCCAGAAGTTAAATCAACTCTGGCTATCTTGTTCCACCAGCCATTCATGGATATTACAGTGTCATCAAAATAATAACTCTTTTGGGAAAGTAATAATTAAGTAGTATTGCTTCAATCGATAAGCACAGTAGAAAAACTTTTTTATATAACACTCTTTGTAGGAGAGTTGCAAATATAAACCGATGAAATATGTGGACATGTTTACATGTCTGAAAGAG
>CAZEXI010000052.1:0-15885 GCA_964516805.1 uncultured Thermoplasmata archaeon | reverse complement strand
ACGAGGTCTCAGACCGAGTGAGTTGAGGAATATTTCTTCCTCTAGATCCTCTCCGTGAACGAAGAGGTCTTAGCCCTGATTTAAGATGAATGTACAAAAATCAAAATATTTATATCTCTGTATTGAATATCAAACAGTAGGTGAGATCTTGGCTATTGGATTCGTCCTCATAAAAACTGCACCAGCAGCTGAAAGAGATGTTTACAGCATTTTGAAAGATATAGATGAAGTCCAGGAAGTACATTCACTGTTTGGGGAGTTCGATTTGATTGTTAAACTCCAAGCAGATAACTTTAATCTACTTGGACAAGTTGTTGTAGATAAAATAAGGTCAATCAAAGGTGTTGAGGACACTAAGACATTAACAGGTATCGAGTTTTAATAGGAGGAAAAAAAATGTGGATGAAATTTTTGATGGTAATATTATTGACGTTGGGTTTAGGACTGTTCTTATCAGGCTTGTTTACAGCCTATTTTGGACGAGGAAAAAGCCGTATGGTCGGTTTAGCATTGACTGTGATCGGCATCTTGTTCTGGGTGGTAACATACGTCATGAGTATGCAGAATATACTGTTCAGTGAAAGCTTTGAATTTATGGATACATTGATGACAGCCATCATGTATGTCGGTGGATTCGTCATCGGTGCAATAATCGCTGTCGGTATATTCCTCGTCGCAATAATGAAAACCTAAACACGGCGAAAAAACTATTTCTTACCTTTTTTTAACTCTTTAATATGCAAGTGAATTTGAACGTTGTAATCAAGAGGAAGATAAGGGGAGATTAAATTGTTTGATGCTGAGAATTTTATAGAAGAGAAGATAGAAGAGATTAAAGAAGTAGATGGAAAAGCAGTCGTAGGCTGCAGTGGAGGAGTTGACAGCACTGTAGCAGCAGTTTTGGTAGGCAAAGCCATCGGTGATGATCTACTTGCGATTTACGTTGATACTGGATACATGAGGAAAGATGAAACTGAGAATATGGATGAGATCCTCGAACATATGGGTATAAATCACAGGATAGTACACGCCCAGGATGAATTTTACGATGCTATGGAGGGTGTCACCGATCCCGAAAAGAAGAGGAAGATGATCGGAAATAAATTCATAGATATCTTTGAAAGAGAAGCTGAAGATTTTGGTGCAGATTATCTCGTACAAGGTACCATAGCTCCTGACTGGATAGAGAGTGGTGACGAGGTACGAGATACTATCAAATCCCATCATAACGTGGGTGGATTACCGGAAGAGATGGGTCTAGACTTGATCGAACCTCTTTACGACCTGTATAAAGATGAAGTGAGAAAAGTCGCTAGAGAATTAGGTCTTCCGACTGCTGAGAAACAGCCTTTCCCAGGTCCTGGTTTAGCGATTAGAGTCATGGGTGAAGCTACACCTGAGAGGACTAAAATAGTCCGAGAAGCGTGTGATATAGTTGAAAAAGAAATAGATAAGGCCGTCGAGAACGATGAGATGGAAAGACCATGGCAGTACTTTGCTGTATTGTTACCTGTTAAAACTGTAGGTGTTCAGGGAGATAAACGTGCCTATGGTCATACTGTGGCTGTGAGAGCAGTTCAGTCGCTTGACGCCATGAGTGCTAATTTCAGCAATATTCCCATGAATGTTTTAGAAAGGATATCTACAAAGATCACTAACAAGATGAAAGATAAAGTGAATAGGGTCGTTTACGACGTTACGAACAAACCTCCAGGAACCATCGAATGGGAGTAAATTACAAAAAACTATTCTTTTTTTCTAAAAATTTATTAAACAGGAATAAATCGCTATCCAGTGACACCGATTAGCTTACTGTTGATAGGAACTCTATTCACGCTTATTGGCTGTAGTCTAGGTATACTTACAGGTTTGATACCTGGTTTTCACGTCAACACAGTCTCTTTTTTGATCCTAAGTTTTCAGTCTGTTCTGGGAGTGTTTGCTCTAAGTCTTATCGGTGGTTACAACCCTTCGATTGAATACGTTCTTGCTCTTATCTCTGTATTGATCATAGGATGTGTTGTAACTCATACATTTCTAAATTTTATACCATCTACATATCTAGGTGCTCCAGAAGGCGAGACCGCTCTGTCCGTGCTCCCTGCACATAGGATGCTTCTGGAGGGAAGAGGATATGAAGCTATCAAAGCAAGTGCATTGGGCAGTCTGGGTGCTTCGATGGTCGCTCTCTTACTCATTCTACCGGCAAGATTGATAATGGGAAGTCCTGTGAATCTATATGATAAACTGGTTCCCTTTATACCTCTGATCCTGTTCATAGTTGTCAGCATATTGGTCCTTCAGGAAGGAGGGACTCTTTTAGATTATAGAGAAAAGCTGGTAGCCATCGGTATTTTCTTACTATCAGGTATTTTAGGTTTTTCAATCCTATCTCCAGGTGGTATAGCTTCTTACGTTTGGGCTCCCTTTGAACAGGAAGGGCTATCCAATTCATCTGTATTATTATTTCCACTCTTTACAGGTTTGTTTGGAATCTCGAATCTGCTGGTAAGTCTTATGGACGATCCAGAGATCCCAGAGCAGCAGACCGACGATATTGAGATCGGTTTGGACAATAAAAATAAGATAAAAGGCACTGTTGCTGGTACCTTTTCAGGTGGTTTGGTAGGATGGCTACCAGGTATAACAGGGGCAGCTGCAACAGCAGTCACTAGGATATTTTTATCGAACGACGATTCTGAGGATGTTCAGGCCCGTGAATATATAATGTCAGTATCAGCAGTTGACACAAGTTGTGCTATTTTCACGATAGTTGCGTTATTCGTGATAATGAAAGCTAGAAGCGGTGCGATGCAGGCTGTTTTCAAGATCAATGAAGAATTTTTAACCGCTTGGGATTCTCTTATGAACCTACCTTGGTTGATGGCACTGCTCTTATTTTCTGTAGTTCTATCTTCAGGATTAGCTTATTTTTTGACACTCTGGTTCGGTAAAGCACTATCGGGTATACATCAGAAGATCGAATACTCAAAAATCTCAAAAGGAATAATCGTATTCCTCATAATATTGATATTCGTTTTTTCAGGTCCGGTCGGTTTACTTGTTGCAGCGATATCTGTAGGTATTGGTCTTATACCTCCACTGTACGGAATAAAGAGGGTCCACATGATGGGATGTATAATATTACCGATAATATTGTTCCTAACTGGGTTCGATCAGTATCTCTTGGGGATAATTTAGGAAAACTTAGAATTTTTTGAACGGTGCCGTTAATAGTACCAGAACAGGGAATATCTCCAATCTACCTGCCCACATCTCTATAATCAAGGTTATTTTTTCATGCATAGGCATGGTTGCTCCAGTTAGACCAACACTCAAACCTACGTTACCCTCAGCTGATGCAACCTCGAACATAGCATCGACTCCAGACGCTCCACCTGCCATGAAAACGAGAGCACCTGCCACTAGTACTGTCAGATATAGTACTGCATAGATCGCTACATCCATGATCTGCTCATGACTGTAATAATTTCCACCGACCTTCATCCTTTGAACTACCGATTCGGGCAAAAGATATTCTCTGACCAGCCAGATAAGAGCATAGAATATAACAACAACCCTCAGTAGCTTTAAAGCTGAAGCTGTCGAACCATAGCCTCCCCCAAAGATCATAAGGATCGTTAAAATGAATTTTTGGAAATCGGTCCACGTACCCACAGGTGCGGTATTGAATCCAGTACCGGTCAATGCGGTTATGACCTGGAAAGAACCGTATCTGAAAGAATCGAAGGTCAATCCAAGACTTATCGCTAAAATTATAGTCGCAATGAAAGTGATGATGAAAATAGCCTTAACTTCCATATTTTCAAAGAAGCTCTTTATGTTACCGATGAAAAGCTCGTGATGCATCGCGAAGGATATACCACCCAGTATCATGAAAGGCATTATCGAAAGTTCCAGCCAGAAAGCATTCGGATGCATACCTAAACGGTAAGTCATTATACTATAATTCTTGACAGAGAATCCACCAGTTGCTAGAGCTGTCATCGAGTGATTGATAGAGTCGAAGATCGGCATGCCAAATACAATCAATATCAGCGCTAGAAGACCAGTATAACCTGCGTAGATCGCCCATATCCTTCTGGTCGTCTTGACAACACTGGGTACCAATCTGTGACTTCTACCTTCTGCTAGATATAACCTGTGTGCCACGGTTCCAGTCCTTACTACTAAAACGCTAAGAAAGAGTACGATGACACCTACACCACCTACCCATTGTATAAGCGATCTCCAGAATAGAATTGCATAAGGTAAGCCTTCTACTCTCAGACCATACATGGTCAAACCAGTAGCTGTCCATCCAGACATCGATTCAAAAACAGCATTGATGAATGTCAATCCCCATTCAGGTCCATAAAATATTCTTGCTAACCAAAAGGGTACACCACCGATAATAGCTATAACAAGCCATGCTAAAGCAGATAATGTGATAGCTGCACCTAGATATAATTCTCTCTTCTTGAAAAGTATCATTAGGGAGAACCCTAGACTTCCTGAAAATATAGCTGGATAAAGGAAACACTGGGCTAATACGAATTCCCCGTCCATGAAATAGGCCATCAGGGCTGGTATCAAAAGAAGACCAGCTAGCAGTACACACAATATCCCGAGATAATAGCTCACAGTCGAGAGTAGACCGTAAGCTTCGAAATACGGATGGATCTTCTCACTTATGCTTTCTGTTTTTTCCTTAAGATTAATCCAGACTACATTTTTGGCCAAATCACTTACACCTTTTTATAAGAACTGTTTTGATAGTTTACTATACCGAATACATTCATTCAATTTTAGTTTTGCCTTCAATAAATTTTATTCAGATATAAATTTTATTACCTATCTAGCAAGTCAGGCATAATTCATATATACTATGGTTAAAATTCATCTACATATCATTTTAAGATGGAGGATAAAAAAATGTTGTTCGGTAAAAATAAACATCTGGTTGTGTTGATCGTATTATTCTTCATATTTTCAATGTTGATCATTCCTCAACCCACATCAGCTCAACTTAATGATGAGTGGAAAAAGTCTTATGGAGGCTCTGGGAAAGATGTCGCTAAATCTGTTATTTTTACAGATGATGGCGGTCTCTTAATCGCAGGATACACTAGATCTTTTGGTGAAGGAAAATTGTATAATTTCCATATCGTAAAAACAAATAATAATGGATACACTGAGTGGAGACGTACATATGGTGGGAAATTCGATGATGAAGCAGAAGACGTAATCCAAACCAAAGACGACGGTTTCGCTATCGCTGGTTCCAGTGAATCATTTCAAGGAAGGGCACAATATGATTTTTATATGGTAAAAACCGACTCTAAAGGAAGAAAACAGTGGGATTTTGGAGCTGGAGGAAATTATGATGAAAAATGTTATTCTGTTATTCAGACTGATGATGGCGGATACTTATTAGCTGGATCGACTATAACATACGGTGCTAGAGGTACCGATTTCTGGGTTGTAAAAGTTGATTCAGGAGGAAACAAATCCTGGTCAAAAGCTTACGGCGGAGATGGTGATGATATCTGCAGATCTGTGATAAAAACTGGGGATGGAAATTACCTGTTAGCTGGTTATACCGATTCTTTTGGTGATCCTGGTCAGGGTAGTTATTTAGTAAAAATAAATAAAGAAGGAGAAAAAATCTGGGATCGTGCCTCTGGTGGAACTTTCGACGATTACGCTTACGATGTAATCCTTACCGAAGATGGAGGTTTCGTTTACGTAGGGAGCACTACTTCATACGGCGCCGGTGAAGAATCCTTCTGGTTAGTAAAAACTGATCCTGAGGGTCATGAAGAGTGGAACTATTCTTCGGACGGCAGTTATGACGAAGTTGCATATTCAGTAGTAGAAACAGATGACGGTAACTATCTGATGGGAGGATACACTTCATCTTATGGTCAAGGTGGTAGGGATTTCTGGGCAGTTGAAGTCAATGATAAAGGTGAAGAAGTCTCTAAGAAAACATTTGGATCTGGAGGAGATGAAATAGCTTATTCTATAGCCCGATCAGATAATGGAAAATATGCACTCGCTGGTTATACAGAATCTTATGGTGCTGGTCAATCAGACTTCTGGGTTGTTAAGATCGGTCGACCTTACAAGATACCTGTCCTATGGGTGATAGTAGGTTCTGTTGGTATCGTGGCAGCTGTAGTAATAGCTTTCAAGCTATCAAAAAGATACAGACTATTCTAAAACCTTTTCTTATTGCTGTATATGTATCTGATAAAGTAGAGAATAGGTAATATTTCGATCCTTCCAAGCCACATATCTACACACAGCACGATTTTTAAAACGGGATTTATGGCTGCACTTGTTATACCAGAAGAAAGTCCTACCGTTCCTATAGCGCTTGTTACTTCATAAAATGAAGTTATTATCGGAAAATCGAATGCTGTGAATACAACGAAACTAAGGAATAAAATAAGAAAATACAGTAGAATAAAGGTCATTATATGCTGTAAGTCTTCATCATCTGGACTCTTTTTTTCGATATGCTTGTAAGTCCTGTTGAACTTCATACTGTCGGGCATTACTACATCTTTGGTCATCCAAAGTATATTCTTCAACATAACTCCTACTCTGAATGCTTTTATACCTCCACCTGTGGATGAAGCGTTAGCTCCTATCAGCATGGACACTATGATAGCTATTAACGGTAAAGGTGCCCACTGTAGAAATACAGCAGAAGATGGTATGGTACTCCAACCAGTGGTCGTTAATGCTGAAGTGACCATAAATATTATGTCTAACAATCCTGAATATCCTACATGTCTTAAAGCAAACCAGATAATAAGTGATCCAACAAACAATAGCCAGAATGACCAAAAAACCTTAGTTTCTATATCTTCGAGATAATTTTTGATGTCACCTGAAAATAGATAATAGACCAGTACAAAATTGGTTCCTCCGATGATCATTATAGGTATAGAGACTAACGTAACTGCTCCTGAATTATAAGCTCCTAAACTAGCTCCTCTCGTAGAAAATCCACCTGTACTCAAACCAGCCATGGCATGACATACAGAATCGAATACACTCAACCCTGAAAAATAAAAAAGAAGAGAAGCTATCAGTAGGAATACAGAATACATCAATACGATTATCTTTATTGTATTGTTCAAAGATGGTACTATCCTGTATTTTTTTCCCGCTGCTACAGCCAGTTCTGTAGTTACCTCCCAATCCCTTAAAGGTGCCAAAACTACGATACCCATTACAATTATCCCTAGACCACCAAGATACTGCATCAGGTGTCTCCAGAAGTTGATAGAGTGATAGAAAACATCTGCATTGGCGCCAATGGTAGTAAGTCCAGTGGTGGTCCATCCAGATATGGCTTCGAAATATCCATCAAGAAATGTTGGTGCAGTCCCTGAAAAATAAAAAGGAAGTGCAGATGGGATCGAAACAAGCGGCCAGGCTAAGACCACAAGACCTATCGCATGTTTCCTCTGAAAATGAGTTCTTGCTGGAAAGAACCTAAATATTATCCCTAACACAGCAGATATGGCTGCTGATTTTAAGAAATATCCATAAGTTTGACTCTCACCATATATAGAACCAACAAATATCGGGAACAAGAGGACCACCGAAACGATCATCAGCAGTACTCCAAGTTCCCTAACGATCAAAAGATAATCTTCTTTATTGTAGATCCATTTCATGTTGAATTAGGAAAAAATTTAGATTATTCCAAAACGTTTCTTCTCCTCGAACAATTTCTTTACCTGTTTCACTGTACTGGTTCTGGCGAGTATAGTTACTAAATCATCAGGTTTCAGTTGAGTTTCACCATCAGGTATGATGGACCTATCTCCTCTCATAATGTCAGCTACTATAACCCCTTTTGGTAAACCAGCGTTCTTGATCTTTTTATGGGCTATAGGGGCACTATCTTTTACTTTTATTTCTATCAACTGTGCTTCCTTTCCTCCCACAGTCAGTAAGGTCTTTGTATCTCCTATCGAATTCTTTATCTGCATGGCGCTGGCTCTTGTAGTGCTCACCGTATTTTCGACTCCGAGGTTTGAGAATACACCTTCATTCTTAGGGTCATTCACCCTACCGATTACCATAGGTACTTGGAAAATGTTCTTAGCAAGCTGGCAGGATATCAAGTTGCTCTTATCATCTCCTGTAACTGAGACTAAAACATCAGCTTTATTCACACCAGCGTCTTTTAGATATTCAAGATCAGTTCCGTCACCCTCTATAACAAGGGCATCGAACTGCTTTGATAAAGACTCGGCTAACTCTTCATTCTTTTCCATAAGCACAACGTCATGTCCTTCTGGGAGAAGCAGTCGAGCAAGATCTTTACCCACTCTTCCGCCTCCTATTATTACGACATACATGAGTCCACCAATACTCAAAATTAGCAAGACCTATTATAGATTTTCCATAAAATTAATATAATAACTGATAAAAACTACCTGCAAGACTATATTAAGGAGAAGGAGATAAAGGAACGATGTATTGGCTGTCAATAGTGGTACTAGCGATCATACTACTTGGCTTGATCTATGCTAGGATCAGTGAGATGTATATCACTCAGATATTGATAATACAGAACTTGGTCATATTCATGATAGTCAATATACCCGGTTATTCAAATCCAAGTTGGGCAAATAATGTATTCTACGATCTAGCAGGAAGACCAATATATATACAGCATCTAAATATGCTGTTGGGAAGGTCTCACACTTTTATCTCTTTGATGTATCTGCACGCTGGCTTTATGCATATCATCGGTAACATGCTCGTACTATTTTTCATAGGAGTTGCCCTGGAAGATAGGATAGGTAAAGAGTGGGTGGCACTGGTCTATTTCCCTGGTGGCGTTCTAGCAACATTATCACAATACTTCATAGATTGGGGCTCACCTGTGATGAATGTAGGAGCCTCTGGAGCTGTTATGGCACTGATGGGAACCATCGTGTTCATGTTCCCGAGAGACAGGATCACTATGTTCCTTGGACCGATCTTGATGCGTGATGTTAGGGTAGACCTTGCTGTTGGAGTCTTTATAGTGATGATGACAGTCATAGCTTTCTTAGGAGGGGGTTCATCAAACGTAGCTCATGCAGCTCACTTCGGTGGATTTGCTGCAGGTATACTGTTCGGATACATATACAAAAAATACGATGTTACCAAAGGTAGAGAAGAGGTCCTTGATTTTTCAAGATTGAAAAAGATAGCTGAAAAACAGAACCTCATGGATGTATACCAAAAAATAGAAGATGCGGACGAAAATGATGTTAAAAAGGCATGGGCTGAACATCTGTTGAGAAAGGCTCACTGCCCCAAATGCGGTAGAAGGCTTAAAGGGGGTAAATGTGAGTGCGGTTACGATCCATTTAAGGATTAATTTAAAATAGATGCAGCAGTAAAGTGAGAGATAGATAATACTTAGAACAGAAGTTGATAACATGAAAGTACCAAATTCGTACTACCTCCACTGCCCCTCATGTGACGAAGAAACAATGCACGAGATACTGAAAGGGGAAGTAGGAACAAAGGGTGAAGAGATAACGATAGACGGAGTAGTCAAGTGTAAAGAATGTGGTAATACCAGACATAAAACTATCAGAGAAAAAGCAGCTGTAGACGTACCTATAGTCGTTAGTTGGAAAGAAGAATCCGATAAAGATATTATATCGCTTTATCCTGATGAATGGGTGGAAAAGGGTGAAGAACTGATCTTAGATGGGACCAGGGTCAAAGTGACCTCAGTAGAGCAGGAAGAAAATAAGAGAGTCAATAAATCTAAAGTCGATGACATCAAAACCATATGGGCGAAGAAACATGAGAAGGCCAGGGTGAAAGTATCGATACATAAAGGTAGGAACAGTATTTCAGAAATTCTAGAAGTAGTTCCTGAAGAAGAATTCTACGTTAACGATAGGATAGAAGTCGGTAAACACGATGCGGTGATACATCGGATCAAAACAAACGACGATGTCGTTAGAAAAGGCAAGGCTAAAGCTGAAGATATCGTAAGGATCTACGCAAAAAGGATACGCTGATCACATAAATCCTAATTCGCCGAGTTTTTCAGGCAGGTAAGTGTCGGTTACGAAATCCAAACCGTACTTAGCTAAAGCCTGCTGTTCAGCTTTTTTATTTATATCTAACATCGTTTCAATTTCTTCAACCCAGAAGTCCGTCTGGAATCTTGGATCTTCCAATTCCTGTTCTAACGCTTTCTTATCGTTTTTAGACAGTTTATCTGTTGGCAGGTCGTAATTCATTATATCGCTGGCAGTGATACCAACGTATTCAGCCGTCGGCGTAGCTAGATACTCTGACAGATATGCAGTGTTTATAGCACCGTAGGCCACACTGCCGAATATCCTGAAGCTCCAAGGATCGCCGTCGGTGAAGACCACCACAGGTACATCTTCTTCCTCGTTCAACCTTTTTATCAGACGTCTGGTAGACCTGGCTGGCTGTCCTTTAAGATGTACCAGCAAAGCGTTAGCTTCCTCATCGAATCCGTTCTCGACCAACCTGTCGAACATACCACCGGTCTCTATCGCTATCAAGAAATCGACGTTAACATCGCTGAAGTTGACCTTATCGGATTCAACGTTGTATGGGATGGTGTATCCAGAATCACCAACATCATCTCTACAGTTTATCTTCCTTATCTCTCCCTTACGGTTGACCTCTTCGACGGTTATATTACCTATCAATCTCGCACCGTCCTCTTCAGGTCTAAGCTTGAAGTCTTCCCTCAAGCTGTTGGTAACCATCTCCATGTCTTCAGCTAACCTATCTGATTCGCTCTGGTCATTAAATTTTGCTTTATCCCACCCTTCTGAGATATAGTACATCTCTCTTAGCGTTGATGATTTGTTATCTTCTATCATGTCCTTTATCAGGTCCATCATATAAAGAGTTCTCAGGATCATCCTGGCACTTTTCAGCTTCTTAGCCGATCTCTTACTGGTTGAATCACCGAGCTTCCACACGCCTTGTCTTTTATCCAGTTCTATATTACTTTTTGACCGTGTGGGTACTTCCATGAAAGGTATCTCACCTTCTGATATCTGTTCATAAAATATCTCTGCGATCTCTTCTAGTCTGTCCAAAGCCTGTTCGTGTCTTTCTTCCATAATTTATCCCTCCTTTTCGATCTCTGCAACTTCAATATCCCAGTCATCAGGTAGAGGTTCAGCACCTATCAGTTTGGTCTCTGAAACACCTTCTATGTAAACTTCCGAGCCTTCTAGATCCTCTTTTTCCAGACCACCATCGAACTCAATAACTATATTTTGTCCATCAGATGGTGAAAGCTCTTCTATCTCGAATTCCAGGTGGTCTCCATCGTAAACAGGTTCTATATTCGATGATAGAACTTCGGTTTCTGGGTAAGGCTTCTCGAAGAAAAGGTTCATCGCCCGTTTTTTTGGCGTATAGTTCATCAGATCTATCTTTACCTTGCAGGAACCGTTCTCCCAAACATGTTCCTGTTCCACGTAGACAACACCCATGATCTTGGTCATGGATTGGTCCAGTGAAGGAGGTTCCTTGTCCAAGATCTGTGCCGACTTATCGGCTATCATGGGTAAAATATCCTTAACGATCATGAATTTTTTCTTAACTTTCTTCCTTCTTTTCTCTTTATTGAGATGCGTTCTCAGATGTCTAGCGCACTCTCTAAGACCTCTTTCGATCTCATCTACAACTTCAGGTATATCCGCTATAGCTTCTTTAGCTTCAGAGGTGAAAGGAACTCTCGTAGAAGCGACGTGTATCAATATGACAGCCGGTCCAGATGGCATCCCCGTACCGCCTTTCTGGTCAAGACCATATATCCTCCAGTCTATCTTTTGTATAGCTGTTGTTGTAGCACAGCCTCCCTTCTTGTACATCAACGGAACTCTGTTCGCAAATCTAAGAACCCTCACAGAGCTGTCTTTTGGTAGGTCACCGCCGTAAACAAGACCGACTTCAACCTGGAAAGGATTGCCTGAATACACTGTTGGTTCTCTAGTCGTCGGTGGTGCATAATACTCAGGATGACGTCCTTTGAGCACGTTTTTGAGGCCTTTTTTGATAAGCATACTTTTTATGGGGGATAAACAGTCCGTCTTGGGAGACATAATCTTTACATCTTCAGCCGCTTTCAGTATCGCTTTACAATCCTCCACATCCATGTTACTGGGTGTTATCTTATGATCTAGGTCCGCGGATTCACACAATTTTTTTGCTTTGTTAAAACTGATCCTGCTGAACTCGTTCTTCAGGAATGAGCTCAGAGTCCTCCTTTCCGAATCCTTAGCCATCTTGGAGAATGTGCCGAGTTCGATCCCTTCAAGATGTGGTAATACAGCTTCAGTCTTCTCTGGGAGCTGATCAGTCGCTCTCTTAAAAACGGTCTTATCACCATCACAGTTGTACTCTATCCTGGCATGTGGATTTACGATAGCAGTGTTTTTAAGGTATTCGAAAACAGAATGCTTTCCACTCCTCAACAATCCTTTGATAGTGGTTTCGAACTTAGTCCCGTGTTCTTTTCCCTCCCAAAGAACTACTTCATCATCCAAAACATCAGGTTCGTTCTTTTTGGTATCAAGGGTCAGTTTCATCTCGTGTGCATAATCTTTCTCTTTTACCTTCGACCTTACGACAGTCGGCCTTCCAGTTGTTAACTGACCATACATCACAACAGCAGAAACACCTATACCCTGCTGTCCTCTGCTCTGGCTGATCTCATGGAATCTAGAACCGTACAGCAGCTTACCGAAAACCTCCGGTATCTTCCTTTTAGGGATACCTGGCCCGTTATCTTCCACTGAAACCTTGTACTCTCTATCTCCTACCTCTTGGATACTAACCCGTATATCAGGTAGGATCTCAGCCTCTTCGCATGCATCGAGAGAGTTATCTACACCTTCTTTAACCGCAGTGACTAAAGACTTAGTTAAAGAATCAAAACCTAGGATATGTTTATTCCTTTCAAAGAATTCTCCGACTGAAATCTCCTTTTGTTTACCAGCTAATTTCTCCGCTATAGACGTCATAGCATCCCATCTGAATCCGTTATTTCCTATTTGATAGTTAAATCTTCTGGAAAGGGTGGGCTAAAAGTGGTTTAAAACGAAGTTTTATTTTGTTGTCTATAAATTAAATCCGCTCTGATCCAGCTTTACCTCACTCCTTTTACCTTCGAGGAAATTGTAAACAGTAGCGTGTTTACTACCCTCTAAAAGCATGACTACTGCCTTTCTAGCTATCTTCACTTCGAAAGGTCTGCCAATGATACCAACAGTGTTTCCTTTAACAGAGACGTAGGTTTCAGAGAGTTCTTCTATCAGCTCTCTGGTCCTTCCTCCTTTGCCTATTATACGTCCTCTCATCCTTCTTACTGAGTTGGAGCTCTTACCGACCCAGTCCCTGATATCTAAAAGTTCGAAATTGATGTTATCCTCGAGAATATTCATAGCTTTCTCAGGATTGAATCCTCTGCCGATAGCTTTGACAACATCTTCAACTTTCATGGGTAGGATAGGATCTTCTATATCTCTGGTATTGATCTCTACCAGACCCGTTTTGGAGTCTATATCAAGTTCTGCTCCCGTCCTTTCCTCTATCTCCTTCTTGACTTCACCGTTCTGTCCGATAAGTACTCCTATCCTATTTTTTGGAATCTTTAAACTTGCCATAATATCACTCATCTGATTTTATTCTATCAATAATCTGTTCTTTTGAGGTGTCGATACCTCGCTCACCAAAATACCTTGCTATGTTATCGACATCTCTTCTAAATAACTCTAAAGCATGTGGATGACTAAGAGGTACGGATTGTGACACATCTATAAGGTATGGTTCACCCTCAGAGATCAGTATATTGAATTCGCTCAGATCTCCGTGGACGAACTCTAACTCATTGTAAAGTGTTTTTAGGTAACCTATAACTTCCTCGTAGATCATCTCTACATCTTCACCGTCCATCTTAACATCTTTTACCATAGGTGCTGGATGACCTAGATGTTCAAGATACTCCATCACAAGAATATTCTTGGAGACACCGTATGGTTCAGGAACCCGTATCCCTCCTTCATGCATCTTCTTTAGGTTTCTATACTCTTTTTTGGCCCAGGTAAATACTAACTTCCTACCGCTGGGTATATCCTTGAACCTGTAGTCACCCTCGATATATTTTTTATACTTTTTGAAAACTGCGGTATTGGTCCTCATCACCTTGATAGCCACAGGTGTTCCGTCTTTTTTCACACCCTTGAATACTTTAGCCTCTTTGCCGGTGGATATAGGACGATCTATAATATCAAAATAACCATCGGTCATCATATCGTATATGAGCAACAGAGTGCTCTTATCGAAGACTTCGTCGTAAGTCTTCCTTCCAGGAATTTTTATTTTTTCTTTTACAAATTCCTCTTTCTTTTTAGTCATCACTACCACATTTTTTTATTCATGTTAAAAACGTTTCGTTTCAGGATCGTTCACAGGATACTTTTCCTCGTTCTTTTTTATCTTGTTTTTGACAGCTCTTTCTAGGTCTATATCAGCAGCATCTACCAGTGAAAGTAGATAGATGAATATATCCGCTACTTCCTCTTCTAACCTAGATTTATCCACATCTTCTGGAAAAGTGTTGTCCCACTGGAACAGCTCTAAGAGTTCAGCAGCTTCTATGGATATCGAGATGCTCACATCTCTTGGGGTATGGTATCTTTTCCAGTCCCTATCATCTCGAAAATCAGTGACTAGTTCCTGAAGCTCTTCTAATTCTACCATGTTATAGTTATGAATAAAAGATATTTCAACTTTGCAGTAAAAATGTAATGATCGGGGACAGGTGAGTCCCTAACTGGTATTGACGTTTATGAGATGGTTTTTTCTTACTCTCTTACCATCTTAAGTTCCATGGATGAAACGTTTGTGGTCTTGTCACCGTCGTCTATTGGTATCTCTTCTGTATCGGTTATTATCTCTTCTATCTCAGAGTCTGGTACGAATCTGTTCTTGGTTATTTCTGCGACATCGACGGCTTTACTAATTGCACGTCCACGTGCTTTTATGAGCACTTCGTCAGACCCGTTGTTGAATTGGGTAACGACGGCCATTACATAGTTCATGGTTTCTTTCTTTCCGATATACACTGTGTTTTCTTCTGGCATATTCAAATCCTCCTGTGATTTCATTTAGGGAGTAGGTGATTTTGATTGATATATTTTAAGATTTTGGTAACATGACAAGATCGATCCTGTTCAACAAAATTTTCTGGGAATTTTTTATCAAAAATTATTGATTCTAAAACCTAAATATTTATAGAATTTAAAATCCATGCTTATCTAATTAAGATTCAGCTATAAGAATAATAACGAATGTGCTTGTAGAAAAAGTAGATGGATTTATACCAAAGAGATCTACTCTTTAAACTCGGTATATCCACATTTACCGCATGAAATGCGATCCTTGTGTTCGCCTAAAAAGACGCCTTCACCGCATTTAGGACAGTGTCTTCTTTTCCTATCTATCTTACCGTCCTTTACCTCATACAATTCTTTTTTATCCATATCTATCATCCTTTTATCTTGTTTCTTTCTTTTTGATATTTTCTTTCATACTTAACTGCAGATTCTTTATCATCATACACTCTAGCTTCCACTGTAGATTGTTCTTTACCGAACATCGTCTTTATCGAATCTACGATCACTGTGTCCTTCGATGAATTGACTAGATTGGAAACTCTGTCTTTTAATTGTTTCCTACTAGGTGTCTCTTCACCTTGATGTGAAACTATGAGCGTTAATTCTCTACGATTAAGGAGCTTATTTTCTTTCTCACTCTCGATTTCTACTTCAACCATGATATCATCCT